>NZ_DASSVG010000067.1:0-8006 GCF_035706265.1 Ramlibacter sp.
TGGGTCGCGCGGAAGCTGGGGACGGTGGGGATGTAGCTGGCGGCGCTCGTAGGCTCGTAGGCTGGTGCTGACCGCGCGCAACGCGCGCCGGAAGCCCAGCGCTTCGCGGCGCTCGCGCATCGCTGGGCTTCGCGCTTCGCGGCTCAGCACCAGCCTACGAGCGCCGCAACGCCGGGGTGCGGCCGGCGCCGCTCACTTCACCCGCTGCTTCTCCAGCTTGCGGGCCAGGGTGCGGCGGTGCATGCCGAGGCGGCGGGCGGTTTCGGAGATGTTGAAGCCGGTCTCGGCCAGGGTCTCGTGGATGCGCTCCCACTCCAGCGTCTTGATCGAGGTCTGGCGCTCGCTCAGCTCCACCTCCGTGTCACCCTCGGCGCGCGCGAACGCGGCCTCGATGTCATCGGTATTGGCGGGCTTGGCGAGGTAGTGGCGGGCGCCCAGCTTGATCGCCTCGACGGCCGTGGCGATGCTGGCGTAGCCTGTCAGCACCACGATGATCATGCCGGGGTCGTGCTCGTGCAGCATCTGCACGCAGGCCAGACCCGAGGCGCCGCCGGCGAGCTTCAGGTCCACCACCGCGTAGCCGGGCTCGCGCTCGGCGACGATCGCCCGCGCCTGCTCGATGTCGGCCGCGCGCAGCACGGCGTAGCCGCGGCGCTCGAAGGAGCGCTGCAGCGTGCGCGCGAAGGCGTCGTCGTCCTCCACCACCAGCAGCTCGCGTTCAGCCTCCATCGGCGCCCTTTCCTTCCGGCGTGAGGGCCGCCAGCGGCAGCGTGATCGTCACCTCGGCGCCCCCGGGCACATTGTGCGCCGCGATGCGTCCCCCCAGGGTGCGCGCGACATTGAACGCCAGGAACAGGCCCAGCCCGCGCCCCGGCGTGCCCTTGCTGGACTGGTAGGGCGTGCCCAGGCGCTCCAGCATCCCGGGCGGAAAGCCCGGGCCGCGGTCCTGCACGCGCAGCGTCAGCGTGTCGTCGTCCCACTGCGCCAGGAACTTCAGCGGCGCGCCCGGCGCCGCCTCCAGCGCGTTGTCCAGGACGTTGCCGATCATCTGCTGCAGCGCCGTGTCGGAGATGATGGGCAGGTCCATGCCTTCGCAGGCGAAGTCCAGCTCCGCGTTGCGCGTGCGCCTCCAGTCGGCCACCAGCGCGTCGAGGAAGGCACACAAGGTGGTCTCCTGCGGCGCCTCGCCGCGCGTCTCGCCGGCCGAGGTGAGGATGCCGGACACGATCTGCTTGCAGCGCGCCACCTGGCGCTGCATCTCCTCGATGTCCTCGCGCAGCTCCGGCTCGGCGGCGAAGGGCGCCATGCGGGCCCAGTCGCCGAGGATCACCGAGATCGTCGCCAGCGGCGTGCCCAGCTCGTGCGCCGCCCCGGAAGCGAGCAGGCCCATGCGCACGATGTGCTCCTCCTCCGCGGCGCGCTGGCGCAGGTCGGCCAGCGTGGCGTCGCGCTGGCGCAGGTTGCGCGAGATGCGGCCGATGAAGATCACCAGCAGCGCGGCGTCGAGGACGAAGCACACCAGCAGGCCGCCGGCGTAGTCGCGCGAGAGCGACGCCACGCCGACGTCCGGCAGCGCCAGCGGCCAGGCCCAGAAAGTGAGCGCCACGAACGCCAGCGTGGCCGCCACCACCAGGGCCCACACGTAGCGGGGGCGCAGCAGCACCGAGCCCAGCGCCACCTGCAGCAGGTAGACGAAGACGAAGGGGTTGCTCACGCCGCCCGAGTAGTACAGCTGCCCGGTGAGCACGGCGACGTCGATCAGCAGGCCGGCGAACAGCTCGCCGTTGGCGACCGGCCAGGACAGGCGGGCGCGCAGCCGGCAGGCGCCGTTGAACACGGCGAGGAAGGCCAGCAGCGCCAGCATCTCGCGCAGCGGCAGCTCCACGTCGAGCAGCCCGTAGGCGATCAGGATCGTGAGCAGCTGGCCGGCCACGGCCAGCCAGCGCAGTTCCACCAGCTGCAGCAGGTTGCGGCGGTCGGCCAGCCGCTCGGGATCAGGGGCGCGGGTCAGCAAGGCGGCGGGCTCCCGAAGTGCGCCGCTGGCGCCGCGCGTCCAGCAGCAGGTAGGCCATCGCCCCGGCCATCAGCGCCGCCAGTGCGAACCAGGTGAGCGCGTAGACGAGGTGGTCGTTGCGGAAGCGGACCACCGTCAGGCCCGCGCGCGGCCAGGCCGCGGGCGCGCCGGGCTGCGCCTGCGCATCGAGGAAATACGGCGCCACCGGCTCCGCGAGCCCCTGCGCCGCGGCGATGGCCGCGACGTCGCGCGAGTACCAGCGGCCGGCCGCCGGATCGTTGTGGCGCAGGAAGCCGCCGCCGGGCTCGCTGGTGCGCAGCAGGCCGCTGACCGACTGCTGCGGCGCCCCGTGCGGCACCTGGCCGCGCAGGTCCGGCGGCACGAAGCCGCGGTTGACCAGCAGCCACCAGCCGCCCTCGGTCTGCAGCGGCGTGAGCACCCAGTAGCCGGCACCGAGATCGGTGGTGGCGCTTGCCAGCACCTCGCGCCCGTAGTCGAAGCGCCCCTGCACGGCGATGCGGCGGTACTGGTCTTCGGGCTTCAGCACGCCCCAGTCGGCCGGCCCGGGCGCGGGCGTGGGCGCGGCCTGCAACTGCCGCTCCACCTGCGCGATCAGCGCCTCCTTCCAGCCCAGGCGCTGCAACTGCCAGGCCCCGAGCGCGACGAAGCCCGCGCACGCCAGCGCCGCGGCGGCGAGCAGCACCGCCAGCAGCGCGAACGAACGCGGGCCGCGCGCGGGAGCTTCCATCCCGGACGCCTAGGACATCCCCATGTTGCGGATCATCTGCGGGTCCACCGGCATCATGTTGGTGTTCATGTTGTACATGACCCAGATCGAGCCGGCCAGCATGATCACGACCACGATCACCGTGAACAGCAGGGCCAGGAAGGACCAGCCGCCCTCGACCTTGGTGTTCATGTGCAGGAAATACACCATGTGCACGATCACCTGCACGGCGGCGAAGCCGAGGATGATGGGCACGGTGGCGCTGGTGGGCAGCACCTTGGCCATCACCAGCCAGAACGGGATCGCCGTGAGGATCACCGACAGCACGAAGCCGGTGAGGTAGCCCTTGACGGTGGCGTGGTAGCCGATGTCCTCGTGGGCGTCGTGGTGCTCGTGGTGCGGCGCGCTCATCGGGGCAGCACTCCCATCAGGTAGACGAAGGTGAAGACGCCGATCCAGACGACGTCGAGGAAGTGCCAGAACATCGACAGGCACACCAGCCGGCGCTTGTTCTCGCGCGTCAGGCCCAGCTTGCGCACCTGCAGCATCAGCGTGACCAGCCACACGGTGCCGAAGGCCACGTGCAGGCCGTGCGTGCCCACCAGCGTGAAGAACGCGGACAGGAAGGCGCTGCGCTGCGGGCCGGCGCCTTCGTGGACCAGGTGGGCGAACTCGTACAGCTCGATCGACAGGAAGCCCAGGCCCAGCAGGCCGGTGACCGCCAGCCAGGACAGCAAGGCCTTCCTGCGCCCGTGCTGCATCGAGATCATCGCGAAGCCGTAGGTGATCGAGGACAGCAGCAGCAGGCCGGTGTTCACGGCCACCAGCGGCAGCTCGAACAGGTCGGCGCCCGAGGGGCCGGCGGCATAGCTGCGGCCGAGGACGGCGTAGGTGGCGAACAGGACGGCGAAGATGAGGCAGTCGCTCATCAGGTAGAGCCAGAACCCGAACAGGGTGCCCTGCTGCGGGTGGTGCTCGCCGTCGTCGTAGAACACCGGGGCGGCCCCGGTGGCGTTCAGCGTGGTGGTGGAAGACATCGTGCGAAGCTCGGAATCAGGCGGCGGCCAGGGCCTGGGTGCGCGCATCCTCGCTGCGCGTCACGTCCTCGGCCGGGATGTGGAAGTCGCGGTCGTAGTTGAAGGTGTGGACGATGGCGGCCACCACCATCGCGGCGAAGCTCAGCGCCGCCAGCAGCCACATGTGCCACACCAGCGTGAAGCCCCAGGCCGTGGCCAGCATCGCGATCACGAAGCCGGCGCCGGTGTTCTTCGGCATGTGGATCGGCTTGAACCCGGTGGTCGGCCGCTGCGCGCCGCGGCGCTTCATGTCGTGCCAGGCGTCGGTGTCGTGCACCACCGGCGTGAAGGCGAAGTTGTAGTCCGGCGGCGGCGAGGCGGTGGACCACTCCAGCGTGCGGCCGTCCCACACGTCGCCGGTGGTGTCGCGCAGCTGCTCGCGGCGCAGGTAGCTCACCACCAGCTGGATGATGAAGGCGGCGATGCCGATCGCGACCAGCGCGGCGCCCACCGCGGCAACCTGGAACCAGATTTGCAGCGAGGGATCGTCGAAGTGGCTCATGCGGCGCGTCACGCCCATCAGGCCCAGCACGTACAGCGGCGTGAAGGCGACCCAGAAGCCCACCAGCCAGAACCAGAACGAGACCCGGCCCCAGAAATCATCGAGCTTGTAGCCGAAGGCCTTGGGGAACCAGTAGTTGATGCCGGCGAAGATGCCGAACACCACGCCGCCGATGATCACGTTGTGGAAGTGCGCCACCAGGAACAGCGAGTTGTGCAGCACGAAGTCGGCCGCCGGCACGGCCAGCATCACGCCCGTCATGCCGCCGATCACGAAGGTGAGCATGAAGCCCACGGTCCACAGCATCGGCACCTCGAAGCGGATGCGGCCGCGGTACATGGTGAACAGCCAGTTGAAGATCTTCGCCCCGGTCGGGATCGAGATGATCATCGTGGTGATGCCGAAGAACGAGTTCACGCTCGGCCCCGAGCCCATGGTGAAGAAGTGGTGCAGCCACACCAGGTAGGACAGGATGGCGATCACGCAGGTGGCGTAGACCATCGAGGCATAGCCGAACAGGCGCTTGCCGCTGAAGGTGGAGACCACCTCGGAGAAGATGCCGAAGATCGGCAGGATCAGGATGTAGACCTCGGGGTGGCCCCAGATCCAGATCAGGTTCACGTACAGCATCGGGTTGCCCCCGAGGTCGCTGGTGAAGAAGTTGGTGCCGAGGTAGCGGTCGGCCGTCAGCAGCGCCAGCGTGGCCGCCAGGATCGGGAAGGTCGCCACGATCAGCACGTTGGTGCACAGCGACGTCCACGTGAACACCGGCATCTTCATCAGCTTCATGCCGGGCGCGCGCATCTTCAGGATGGTGGCGATCAGGTTGATGCCCGAGAGCGTGGTGCCGACGCCGGCCACCTGCAGCGACCACAGGTAGTAGTCCACGCCCGGGTCGGGGCTCTGGAGCAGGCCCGAGAGCGGCGGATACGCCAGCCAGCCGGTGCGCGCGAACTCGCCCACGAACAGCGAGATCATCACCAGGATGGCGCCGCCGGTCGTCATCCAGAAGCTGAAGTTGTTCAGGAAGGGGAAGGCCACGTCGCGCGCGCCGATCTGCAGCGGCACCACGTAGTTCATGAAGCCGGTGACCAGCGGCATCGCCACGAAGAAGATCATGATCACGCCGTGGGCCGTGAAGATCTGGTCGTAGTGCTCCGGCGGCAGGAAGCCGTGGTTGCCGCCGAAGGCCATGGCCTGGTGCAGCCGCATCATGATCGCGTCGGCGAAGCCGCGCAGCAGCATCACGATGCCCAGCACCATGTACATGATGCCGATCTTCTTGTGGTCGATGCTGCAGATCCAGTCGCGCCACAGGGTGCCCCACAGGCGCATCTTCGTCAGCAGCGCGAGCACGAACAGGCCGCCGAGCGCAACGCCGGCGAAGGTGGCCACGAGGATGGGCTCGTGGGTCGGGATGGCCTCCCAGCTCAGGCGGCCGAAGATCAGTTCACTCAAGCTCATTTGGTTCTTACTGCGCGGCGAGCGGTTGGGGCAGGCCCAGGGGGTTGTCGGGGGTGCAGAGGGCGGCGGTGACGACCGTGCGGCCGGTGGCTTGCGACTGGCGGATGCCGCGCACGTTGCCCTTGCCCATGCCGCCGGCGGCGTCGATGGCCATCATCTCGTGCATGCACATCTGCTCGCCGTCGGCGCAGCGATTGAGCACGGCCTCGTACAGGCCCTCTTCCACCTTGCCGTAGCGGCGCACCGGCTCGCGCTCGCTCGGTTGCTCCAGCTTCAGGTAGGCGGCGCGGGTGAGCGCTTCGCCGCCGCGGTTGGTCTCCACCCAGTCGTCGAATTCGCCCTCGGTCAGGCCGAGGAAGGTGAAGCGCATGCCGGAGAAGCCCGCGCCGCTGTAGTTGGCGGAAATGCCGGGATAGGCGCCGCGGTGGTTGATCACCGCGTTCAGCTTGGTCTGCATGCCGGGCATCGCGTAGACCATGCCGGCGAGATCGGGGATGTAGAAGGCGTTCATCACGGTGGAGGCCGTGATGCGGAACTCGATCGGCCGGTCCACCGGCGCGGCCAGTTCGTTGATGGTGGCGATGCCCTGCTCGGGGTAGATGAACAGCCACTTCCAGTCCAGGGCGACCACGTTCACAACCAGGGGCTTGGTGCCCGCCGGCACGGGCCGCTGGGCGTCGATGCGGTCCAGGGGCCGGTACGGATCGAGCTTGTGGGTGCTGATCCAGGTGATCGCGCCCAGGGCGATGATGATCAACAGCGGCGCGCCCCAGATCACCAGCTCCAGGCGGGTGGAGTGGTCCCAGTCCGGCGCATAGTCGGCGGCCTGGTTGGACTGCCGGTACTTCCAGGCGAAGAACACGATCAGCGCCATCACCGGCACGATGATCAGCAGCATCAGCAGGGTGGAGATGACGATCAGGTCGGCCTGCTGCATGGCGATGTCGCCATGCGGGTTCATGACCGTCAGCTTGCAGCCCGCGAGGGGAAGGGCAGCGGCCGCCAGGGCCGCCAGGCGGGTCGCCCGGGGGAATTTGTCGTTTTTGAGCATCTGGAGGACAGAACGCTGGGGTAAACGCCGATTGCGTTCCGGCCGCGAATCTACGCTCATTGATGCAGATCAAACATTGGACATTTTGTCCCAGCCCCCGCAGTTCCCATGACCCTGGCCGCCAGCGCTTCCCCCAGCCCCTTCCCCCCTCCCGCCTCCGGTGCCCACGGCGCCAATCCCGCCAACTCCCCCGAAGAAGCCCGCGTCGCGCCGGGCGACATTGCAGTGGGCGTGGCGATCGGCCGGGCCTCGGAATACTTCGACTTCTTCGTCTACGGCATCGCCTCGGTGCTGGCCTTTCCGGCGGTGTTCTTCCCCTTCGCCTCGCCGCTGGAAGGCACGCTGTGGGCCTTCGCCCTGCTGGCCCTGGCCTTCGTGGTGCGCCCCATCGGCACGGTCGCCGGCATGGCGCTGCAGCGGCGCTTCGGCCGCGGCATCAAGCTCACGGCGGCCCTGCTGCTGCTCGGAAGTTCCACCGTCGGCATCGCCCTGCTGCCGCCGCACGCCTCGGCCGGCGCGCTGGCCATCGCGCTGCTGGTGCTGTGCCGCATCGGCCAGGGCCTCGCGCTGGGCGGCTCCTGGGACGGCCTGCCCTCGCTGCTGGCGCTCAACGCGCCGGAGCACCGGCGCGGCTGGTACGCGATGCTGGGGCAACTGGGCGCGCCGGTCGGCTTCCTGGTGGCCGGCGGCGTGTTCGCGTTCCTGTGGGCGAATCTCTCCTCGGCGGACTTCCTGGCCTGGGGCTGGCGCTACCCCTTCTTCGCCGCCTTCGCGATCAACGTGGTGGCCCTGTTCGCGCGGCTGCGCCTGGTGGTGACGCACGAATACGAGCGGGAGCTGGACGCCCACGAACTGGAGCCCTGCGGCGTGCGGGAATTGTTCGCGCGCCAGGGCCACAACGTGGTGATCGGCGCCTTCGCAGCGCTGGCCTCGTACGCGCTGTTCCACCTGGTCACGGTCTTCCCGCTGTCCTGGGTGGTGCTCCACTCGCAGCAGGAGACCGGCCGCGTGCTGGCGATGGAACTCACGGGCGCCGCGCTCGCCGCGCTGGCGATGCCCCTGTCCGGCCTGATCGCCGACCGCATCGGCCGCCGCCGCACCCTGGGCATGCTGGCCGGCGCCATCGCGCTCTTCAGCCTGGCCACCCCCTGGCTGCTGGATGGCGGTGCCGC
>NZ_DASSVG010000068.1:0-5343 GCF_035706265.1 Ramlibacter sp.
GGCCCCGGCATCGGCTACATGGTGACGACCATCGTGCTGGACATCCTGCTCGGCTTCCTGGCGGCCATCATCGTGGCCTGGTTCTCGCGCCAGCGCGAATTCCGCGCCGACCGCGGTTCCGCCCAGTTGCTGGGGCGCAAGCAGCCGATGATCAACGCGCTGGCCCGCCTGGGCGGCATGGTGCCGGGCGAGCTGCCCAAGGGCCTGCAGTCCATGGGCATCACCTCCGGCGTGGGCAAGCTGTTCTCCACCCACCCGCCGATCGAGGAACGCATCGCCGCGCTGCAGAACGCGTAAGCGGGGATAATCGGTTCCGTGAAGCCCGCCAGGCCGCCGCTGGTGCAATCGCCGAAAGGCCGCACTGGAGGAACGTCCGGACTGCACAGGGCAGCGTAGCAGGTAACACCTGTCCACCGCGAGGTGAGGATCAGAGCAACAGAGACGAGTCGGGATGCAGTCGCGGCGGTGCAGGCCGCCGCGGCGGCAGACCGGGTGAAACGGGCAATCTCTACGCGCAGCAATACCAAATAGGCCAGCATACGGAGGGCGGGTCCGCCCGGCCTCCCGATCCCGCGGTCCCGCGGGCTGCTGGCGGGTAGGTAGCACCGAGCCGGCGGGGTGACCCCCGGCCCAGATGAATGGCGGTCACGCCTGGGCGACCAGGCGCACAGAATCCGGCGTATCGGCGGGCTTCACACACATCTTCCGGCATGGCCCTCCTTGAGGCCGCGGGCACGTTCCACCGTGTCCGGGTGGCTGCTCAGGAGGTCCATCCACGCGGGGCCCTGCCGGGCCGCCGCCTTGTCACGATCCGGGCGCGCACCGAGCCCGAGCAGCAGGTCCGCCATCGGCCCGGCGGGCAAGCCCGCCTGCCGCAACAGGGCCGCCGCGAAGCAATCGGCTTCCGTCTCGTGGCTGCGCCGGTAGGCCAGGCCCGTGAGGAGCGAGGCACCGGTGGAGACGAGCGTGGACACGTCGCCCAGCGCCAGTCCCAGGCCGATGTTCAGCACGCCCTGTTCAACCACCATGCGCGTGGTGTGGCGGTGCATCACGTGGCCGATCTCGTGCGCCAGCACGCCGATCAGCGCGTCGTCCGGCAGGCCGTGGCGCGCGGCTTCCTGCACCAAGGCATCGGTCAGGACGATGGTGCCGCCCGGCAGCGCGAAGGCGTTGGGCGGCATGCCGGAGCGGAACTGCAGGGCCAGTTTGGGCGCGTAGCCAGGGTAGCGCCGCAGCGCGGGCGCGACCTGCGCCGCCAGGGCGTCGAAGCGCGCGCGCAGTGCGGCCCGGCGTTCGCCCGGCAGCTTGCTGGGATGCAGCCAGGCGCCGTCCATGTCCGTCAGCACCCGTTGCGAGAGGCCCAGCTCCCACTCCAGCGGCACGTGGCGCGTGAGCTGGGTGGCGGCCCAAGGCGTGCCCCAGCGGTAGAAGGCGAGCAGGGCGGCGACCGCCAGCACGGCCACCAGCAGGAAGGCGCTCCAGCGCGTCTGCATGCGCTGCGCCAGAGGCGCCTTGTGGCCGGCCTGTTGCAGGGCCGCCTGCCAGCCGACCACATCCTCGATCTCCAGGCTGCCGTGCGCGCGCAGGTCGACGACCACCTTGCGCGGTGCGCGGCGGCGGCTCCAGGCTTCGGGCAGGTCGATGTCGCGCTCGCGCAGCGGCGGCGGCACGGGGCCGCCGTCCAGCGCCTGCAGCAGCAGGGTGGGCCCGCCCGCGGCGCGCTGGACGCGCACCTGCACCTCGCGCGCGCGGCTGCTGCGCCCGTCGAACCAGGCTCCGCGCAGCACCGCGTGCATCAGCCGACCAGGCCCAGGCCCACCGCGTCGGCGATGGCGTCGCCCAAGCCCTGTTCCTCGCGCGCCAGCTGGCCGGCGAGCTGATCGAGGCCGCCCTTGACGTGCAGCGTCACGGATTCGGTTTTCATCCGGTACTCGCTCACCACTGCGAACGGGCGCCAGAAGCCCAGCGTCGCGAGCGTGAGCAGCAGGTTGCGGATGCGCAGGCCCACGTAGCGGCGGGCCTGCAGCTGGCAGCGGAAGCGGGCCACCTGGCTCACGCCGATGTTGTTCCACACCAGCTGGAAGATGCGCGCCTCGCGGTAGGCGCGCGCCGGCGCCGAGGCCAGGAACAGCAGCAGCATGGTGCCGAGCACCATGGCAATGACGAACAGGACGGCCAGCAGGCCGGTATCGCGCAGCTTGGGCAGCACGGCGAAGGACCCGCCCAGCGCCAGCGTGATGAGCGCGCCGACGATGGCCACCGTCAGCAGGAACACGCCCACGGTGGCGAGCCAGATCCGCACGAAATCGCCGAACACCGGTTTCCAGCGCCCCGGCTGGCCGCCGATGCGCCCGCGCAGCACCATCAGGCTCTTGTAGTTGTATTCCAGCCGCATCAGGCACCAGACCGACACCACCAGCGCACCGAGCGAGGTGGCCAGCAGCAGCGGCCCCTGCGCCGAAGCGCGCGCCGCCGGTGACAGGCCCGCCGGCACCAGCGCCTCCGCGAGCAGCAGCGAGGCGACCCAGGCGAGCGCCAGCACGAACAGCGGCCAGCTCGCGCGGTACACCTCGCCCCAGCCGGCGGCGAACTGCAGCCGCACGCCGCGCCAGCGCGTGGCGTTGAAGCGGAAGCGCATCGCGCTGCCCCAGAAGTAAGGCGCCAGCGCCGCGCCGCCCAGCAGCATCAGCGAGGCGACCGTGTCCTGCCCCGTCTGCGAGGCCAGCTTGAAGGCGGCATAGAGGGCCACCAGCAGCACGAAGCCGATCACCATCTTGCGCTGCTGCGCCGTGAATTCGAGCGGGCTGTCGGCCACCAGGGTGTGGCCGTAGAAATATTGCGCCGTGCGCCGGCGGGCGAAGGGCGTGTAGAAGCCCAGCGTCAGCACCGAGAGCAGCACGTTGACGATCCAGACGCGGAAGTATTCGCCGCCGCTGCCGGTGAATTCCACCGGGTAGCTGTCGATGCCGGGGCGCATGCCCGGTGCCCTCTTGTCCGCCATTCGCCCTCCGAGCCCCGCCGGCCAGTGTAGCCGGGCGGGAATCAGGGGGCCAGTTGCAGGGCCTCGATGCGTTGCACGTGGGCCAGCAGCGAACGCTTGGCCATCGGCCACATGCGCGGCGGCACGTCCGCGTAGGCCAGTTCCACCCAGTCGTCCAGCGTGCCTTCGGGGCGCTCGCGCATGGCGGCCGCGACGCGGGCCTCGCGCTGCAGCCGGTGGCCCTTCAGCATCTCGATCGCCTGGCGCGCGAACCCCAGCACGTGGCCGTGCGCCGGCAGGATGAACTCGATGCCGTGCCGGTCGCAGGCGGCGAGCAGGCGGTCCAGCGAATCGATGTAGGCCGACATGTCGCCGTCCGGCGGGTCGACGATCGTGGTGCTGCCATTGAGCACGTGGTCGCCGGAGAACAGCAGGCCGTCTTCCAGCAGCACCAGGCAGACGTGGTTGGCCGCATGGCCGGGCGTGTGGATCGCCTGCAGGCTGTGCTGGCGGCCCGCGCCGAAGACCGCGAGCACCTCGCCGTCGGCCAGCACGCGATCGGGCGTGAATTCGCTGGCGGCGCGCGCGGTGGGCGCCGAGGGCAGGCCGAAGATCGGCGGGGGCGTGCGGCACAGTGCCTGCAGCGGGCGGGCGCCCGGCGAGTGGTCCGGATGCGAATGGGTGCAGACGATCAGGCGGATGTCGCCGCCGGCGGCGCGCCAGATGCGCTGCTGGTGCTCGGGCTCGTCGGGGCCGGGGTCGATGGCGATGTAGCCCGTGTCCGGATCGCCCACCAGGTAGCTGTTGGTGCCGGGGCCGGTCATCACGCCGGGGTTGGGCGCGGTGATGCGGGTGACGTTCTTCAACAGCGGCACCGGCTGGTCGGTGCGCCAGTCCAGGTGGTGCAGCAACTGGCCGTCGGGGCAGACCAGGGCCAGCTCGCCGTACGGCATCTCGTGCTCCATGAAGCGCGCCTCGGCGCCCTGCACGAGGCCGGCGCGCGGGCAGCTCGTCCACAGGGGCTGCTCGCTCGCACACGCGGCGAGCACCGCCTCCACCGACCCGTAGCCACGCAGGCGCTCCAGCGTGCGGATGGTGGGGAAGATCATGAAGAACTGGCCGGCCTTGTGCCGCTCCAGCGCGTCCGCCGGGCGCACCCACACCGGCTCGAACTGCTCGGCCTCGTCGGCCACGGGCGTCTGGCCGGCCGGCATGCGCGCCACCAGGAAGGGCACGTCGAAGCGGCGCGGCAGGTCGCGGTCGGTGATCCAGCGGGCGAGCAGGAAGACCTGGTCGGCGGCGAGCACGAGGCCGCGTTCGCGGCACTGCGGCGCGAAGGGCGCGTGGCGGTCGAGCGCGGCGAGTTCCTGCGGGTCGACCGGGCGGCCGTCCGCATGCCGGGCGAGCAGCACGCCCAGCTCCTCGAAGCTCTCGCGGATCGCGGCGATGGCCTGCGTGAGGCGTTCGTCGGATTGGGTGGGACGGCGGCCGGCGAGCGCGTGCGCCTGCGCGTCGGCCGCGTCGATGCCGCCGCCGGGAAAGACATAGGCGCCCGGCGCGAAGCTGGCGGTGGGGGAGCGGCGCGTCATCAGCACCTCCACGCCGGCCGTGCCGTCGCGCAGCAGCAGGACGGTGGCGGCAGGGCGCGGGACTGCGGGTTCACGCTGAGGGTGCAGAAGCTGGCTGGCTCGTACCATGCCGGCGATTACATCACGGAGGTGCCCCATGGCCCCGACCCGTAGGTTGTTCGCCGCCGCCTTGCTCCTCGCCTGCGCGGCCCTTCCCCTCCATGCCCAGGTGGGCGACTGGCCCAAGCGCCAGCCGATCAAGCTGGTGGCGGTGTTCCCGCCCGGCGGCTCGGTGGACGCGGTCTCCCGCATCCTCGCCCAGCAGCTCACGCAGCAGCTGGGGCAGACGGTGATCGTGGAGAACAAGGTGGGCGCCTCCGGCGTGATCGGCACGCACGCCGTGGTGGCGGCGCCGCCGGACGGCTATTCCTACGCGGTCGTGTTCGACACCCACGGCGTCAACCCGAGCCTGATGCCCAGCATGCCGTACGACACGCGCAAGGACATCGCGCCGGTGATCGTGATCGGCACCGCGCCGATGGTGATCGCGACGCCGGCCGGCTCGGAGTACAAGAGCTTCGGCGACGTGCTCGCGACGGCGAAAGGCAAGAAGAACGTCGTCTTCGGCTCGGTGGGCTCCGGCACCCTGAGCCACCTGGCGATGGCGATGCTGGTGCGGCGCGGCGGGCTGGACATGACGCACGTGCCCTACAAGGGCGGCGGCCCGCTGATGCAGGACGCCGTGGCCGGCCACGTGCCGCTGTCGGTGGCCTCGGTGTTCGTGACCAAGCCGCA
>NZ_DASSVG010000069.1:0-21718 GCF_035706265.1 Ramlibacter sp.
TTCGGCACGCGGCCGGTGGCATAGAGCACCGCGTCGGCCGCCAGCGTCTCGCCGTTCTCCAGCGTGAGGGCGAGCCCGTCGTCGCCGCGCGCGATCGCGGCGACGTTGCTGTGCAGGCGCAGGTCGATTCCGGTCTTGCCCATCTCCTGCGCGATGAAGGCCCGCACGTCGTCGTCGAAGCCGCGCAGCACCTGCTCGCCCCGGTAGAGCTGCGTCACCTGCACGCCCAGGCCGCGGAAGATGGAGGCGAACTCGCAAGCGATGTAACCCCCGCCCACCACCACCAGCCGGCGCGGCAGCGGATCGAGGTCGAACATCTGGTCCGAGGTGAGCGCATGCTCGCGCCCGGGGAAGTGCGGCACCGAAGGGGTACCGCCGGTGGCGACCAGCACGTGCGCCGCACGCCAGCGCCGCGCGCCTTCGCCGGTGGCGACCTGCACCGTGTGCGCGTCCAGCAGCGTCGCCCAGCCGCGCAGCAGTTGCACGCCGGCGCCGCGCAGCAGTTGTTCGTAGACGCCATTGAGCCGCGCGATCTCCGCCACGCGGTTCTTCTTCAGGCGCTCCCAGTCGAAGCGCGGCGTGGCCACGTCCCAGCCGAAGCCGGCCGCCTCCTCGAAGTCGTGCGCGTAGTGGGCCGCGTAGCTGTAAAGCTTCTTGGGAATGCAGCCCACGTTGACGCAGGTGCCGCCCAGGGCCGCGGCCTCGGCCAGCAGCACGCGGGCGCCGCGCTGCGCCGCCATCCGGGCCGCGCGCACGCCGCCGCTGCCGCCGCCGACGACGAACAGGTCGCAATCGAATCCGCTCATGCCGCATCTCCTTGCCCGGCCGAAGGTCTCGGCCGTGACTCTGCTGTAGGCGGCGCCTTACGAGCCCCGCGCCCCGGCGCCTTTACCATTCGCTCGCTATGACCCATCTGTCGACGTGGTACCGCACGGTCAGCCACACCAGCCTGGCCCCCGTGCGCTGGCTCGCGGCCTGGGCCCGCATCACCTTCTTCGGTTCGGTGATGGCGGTGCGGGCGTGCTCGCCGCGCAGTTACGGGCCCGAGACGCGCTACAACCTGGCGCGCCACATGTATGTCGACACGGCCCCGATTCTCGGCTGGTTCACGGTGCTGATCGCGCTGTTCACGCTGATCATCACCCGCATCGTGATCGTCACCTCCGAGAGCTACGGCCTGTCGCAGTACGCGCTGGAGATGGTGGTGCGGGTGCTGGTGGTGGAGCTGATCCCGCTGACCGCGGCGCTGTTCGTCGCCCTGCGCTGCACCATTCCCAGCGGCGCGGCCCTGGTGGAGATGCGCCGCAACGGCCACTTCCGCACGCTGCACCGCCGCCGGCTCGACCCGATCGCGGTGGAGGTGCTGCCGCGGCTGCTGGCCGGCATCTTCGCCTGCATCACGCTGGCGGCCCTGAGCTGCGTCGTGGCCGGTATCCTTGCCTACCTCGCGGTCTGGGGCTTCACCAGCGCCGGGCTGGATGCGTACATGCACACCACGGGCCGCGTGTTCTCACCGGTGTTCACCCTGATCTTCGCCCTCAAGACGCTGCTCTTCGCCATCGCCGTGTCGATCATCCCGATGGCCTCGGGCCTGAACAACATCGAGGACGACGGCTCGCGCGAAAGCGCGGCGCTGCAAGGCCTGGTGCGCATGTTCGGCGTGCTGCTGGTGCTGGAGGCGCTGTCGCTGGTGGGGAACTACATCTGACCATGGTCGACAAGCTCAGCCCGAACCCCTCGCACGACCCGCCCCGGCCGCCGCCGACGCCGCCCGAAACCCCGATGTCGAAGTCGGAGCCGGCGGCGCGCAGCGTGCCGGTGAAGAACCTGGAGCTCAAGGCGACGCTGCTGCTGGCGTTCACCGTGGCGCTGATCGTCGCCTCGGCCCTGTTCCTGCTGCGCGCGCGCGGCTTCTTCGAGCCCAAGCAGCAGCTGTTCCTGATCGCCGACAACGCCGACGGCGTGGTGGCCGGCATGGACCTGACGTTCTCGGGCTTCCCGATCGGCACGGTGAAGAAGGCCTCGCTCAACGACCAGGCCCAGGTGCGCATCGAGGTGGAGGTGATCCAGAAGGACGCCAAGTGGCTGCGCACCTCCAGCGTCTTCACCCTGGTGAAGAACATCTTCGGACCGGCGGAGCTGCGCGCCTACAGCGGCGTGCTGACCGATCCGCCCCTGCCCGACGGCGCCGAGCGCCCGGTGCTGCGCGGCGACTTCAACGAGGAGGTCGGCCGCGTGATCGGGGCGACGAAGGACGTGCTGGACAACCTGAACCGCATGACGGCGGAGAACTCGGACCTGAACCGCTCCATGGCCAACCTGCAGGCCTTCACGCTGAAGCTGCAGGGCCGGCGCGGCGCGCTGCACGCGATCTTCGGCAACGAGGAGGACGCGCGCAAGCTGGTGGCCGCGGTGGAGCGGGCCAATGCGGCGATGGCGGAGATCCAGCGGCTGGCGCGGCGCGGCGAGACCTTCGTGCAGAACGCCGACACGCGGGTGTTCGGCAACAGCGGCATCGCGAGCGACGCCCAGGCGAGCATGCGCGAGCTGCAGGGCCTGCTGGGCGATGCGCGCGGCAGCCTGAAGCGGGTGGACGCGGTGCTCACCGAGGCGCAGGGCGCGGCCGGCAACATCCGCGAAGCCACGGCGGACCTGGGGCCGCTGCGCGCGGACGTGGAGGCCAACCTGCGCAAGATCGAGGACCTGATCAACGACCTGCAGCGCAAGTGGCCGTTCGCCAAGGACAGGAAGATCGAGCTGCCATGAGGATGCTTGCACTCCTCGGGCTGGCCTTGCTGCTTGTTGCTTGCGGGAACAAGCCCCGCCAGCCGGACTGGCTGGTCAACGCCGACGGCGCGCAGGACCGCTTCGAGCGCGCCTACCTGTCCGGGCGCGACCGGGTGGCCAACACCGAGTTCCAGCGCTTCCGCGACGAGGTGTCCGCCACGGCGAAGGCGTCGCTGGTCGCGCGGGCCGAGCTCACGCGCTGCGCGGTGCACGTCGCCAGCCTCGACTTCGCGCCGTGCGAAGGCTTCGAGCCGCTGCGGGCCGACGCGGGCGATGCCGAGCGCGCCTATGCCGATTTCCTGGAAGGCAAGCTGGCGCCGGAGCAGGCCAGGGAACTACCCAAGGACTACCGGGGCATTGCAGGAGAAGGCGGTGCCGCGCAGCTGAAGAAGATCAAGAATCCGCTGTCGCGCCTGATCGCCGCCGGCGTGCTGCTGCGCACCGGCCACGCCGACCCCGAGGTGCTGGAGACCGCCACCGACACCGCCTCCGAGCAGGGCTGGCGCCGCGCCGTGCTGGCCTGGCTGGGCGCACGGGCGATGCTGGCGGAGAAGAACGGCAACTCCGAGGAGGCGGCGCACCTGCGCCGGCGCATGGAGATCGCGGCGCAGGAGCGCTGACGCGCGCGAGGGCGATTCGTAGGCTGGCGCTGGAGCGATAGCGAAAGCCCAGCGATGCGCGAGCGCTTGGGCCGCCGAAGCGCTGGGCTTCGGGCCTTGCGGAGGCTGTCGCCTCCGCAACGCGCTCAGCACCAGCCTACCCAACGCGCCGCACGCCGGCCAGCGCGGGACGCCGGCATTTCAACCGCGCCGGCTGCGGCGCTCGGACGGGGTGCGCAAGGTGATCGAATACCGCAGCACCTTCGTCGCCGCGACGCTGTGCTGCCAGGCCCACCGCGCGGGCCCGCGCAGCAGGTAGATCGAGCGCGGGGCGAGGGTGAGCTTCACCACGTCCGCCTTCTTCGGCGCTTCGGGCGGATAGGGCCGGAAGCGCATCACGGCCTCGTTCAGCAGCGAGACGCCCACGATGTCCTCGAAGTCGGGCACGTCGCGGTGCCAGCCGAGCGGCGTGCCGGGGCGGTATTCGGCCACCAGCGCCTGCGTGAACTGCGCTGGCGCGACGCCGATCCAGGCGGCGGCCCGTTCGCGCAGCGGGTCGAGCCAGCCGGGCAGCGGCTCGGCCTGCTCCAGCCGCTGGGCGCTGAAGTCGTACTGGCCGCCATAGCTCACCACGCGCCGCAGCGCCGTGTACTGCTGGTACTTCATGGCCGCGAGCGGCAGCTGCGCGATGCGCTCGACCAGCGCGGCTTCCTCGGACGGGGAAAGGAACTCTTCCTCGTAGCGCAGCCCGGGCGGCAGCGCCGGCGCCGGTGCGCCGAAGAGATCGCCCTGCGCGTCCTTCATGCGCCCAGCATAAAGAAAAGACCCGCACCGAGGTGCGGGTCCGGGAGGCCAAGCCTGGGGGAGACGCGCTGCGCCTCCTCCCGAACAGCTTAGGGCTTCGCCGCGGTCGGAAACGGCCAGGCGGCCTGCGGGTTCAGCGTGGTCTGAGCCGCGGGCGCCGGCGCCGCCGTGGAGGACGCGCCGGCGGCAGCAGGGGCTTTCGCGGCCTTCTTCGCGCCGCCGGAGGACTTCTTCGCCGCCGTCTTGCGCGCGCCGCCCGCGGACGACTTCGCCGCCGTCTTGCGTGCGCCGCCCGTGGCCTTCTTCGCCGCCGTCTTGCGCGCGCCGCCGGCCGCCGCCTTCTTGGCGGTGGTCTTGCGGGCAGTGGAAGCGGTGGACTTCTTCGCCGCGGCCTTGCGGGGCGCCGCGGCCTTCTTGGCGGTGGACTTCTTGGCAGCAGCCTTGCGGGGCGCCGCGGCCTTCTTCGCAGCGGTCTTGCGAGGCGCCGCAGCCTTCTTGGCGGCGGTCTTGCGAGGCGCCGCGGCCTTCTTGGCGGCCGCCTTCTTGGCCGGCGCCTTCTTGGCGGTGGCCTTCTTCGCCGTCGTCTTCTTGGCGGCGGTAGCCTTCTTCGCCGTCGTCTTCTTGGCCGTCGTTTTCTTCGCGGCCGACTTCTTCGCAGTTGCCATGTCTATCTCCTGTTCAAGTTGACTCAAACATCAACCAAGTTTTCACTTCGCGCCTTGTTGGGGAGGCGCCAAGCGATCCGCGGGGTTGGGCAGCCGCCCAGCCCCGCGAACACCGTCGCCCGCAGCGGCCCTGGGGCCGCCGGAGTGCTCCCGGCCTCTTGCGGTCCGTGGAGCGCGGGCATCAATCCAAGCTCATTCGCAGTTGCCGTTTCAATCCCACGAAAGGGCGCCACCCGTCTGGTATTCAATCACGCGGGTCTCGAAGAAGTTGCGCTCTTTCTTCAGGTCAATCATTTCGCTCATCCAGGGGAAGGGATTTTCCTCGTTCGGGAAAAGCGCTTCCAGGCCGATCTGCGTGGCGCGCCGGTTGGCGATGTAGCGCAGGTAGCCCTTGAACATGGAGGCGTTGAGCCCCAGCACGCCGCGCGGCATGGTGTCCTCGGCGTAGCGGTACTCGAGTTCGACGGCTTTGAGGAACAGGCCCTTGATCTCCGCCTTGAATTCGGCGGTCCACAGGTGCGGGTTCTCGAGCTTGATCTGGTTGATGAGGTCGATGCCGAAGTTGCAGTGCATCGACTCGTCACGCAGGATGTACTGGTACTGCTCGGCGGCGCCAGTCATCTTGTTCTGCCGGCCCAGCGCCAGGATCTGGGTGAAGCCGACGTAGAAGAACAGGCCTTCCATCAGGCAGGCGAAGACGATCAGGCTCTTGAGCAGGCGCTGGTCGGCTTCCGGGGTGCCGGTGTGGAAGTTCGGATCCATGATCGCGTCGATGAACGGGATCAGGAACTCGTCCTTGTCGCGGATCGCCGCGACCTCGTGGTAGGCGTTGAAGATCTCGGCCTCGTCCAGGCCCAGCGACTCCACGATGTACTGGTAGGCGTGGGTGTGGATCGCTTCCTCGAAGGCCTGGCGCAGCAGGAACTGGCGGCACTCCGGCGCCGTGATGTGGCGGTAGGTGCCCAGCACGATGTTGTTGGCGGCCAGCGAGTCGGCGGTGACGAAGAAGCCCAGGTTGCGCTTGATGATCCGGCGCTCGTCCTCGGACAGACCGTTCGGGTCCTTCCACAGGGCGATGTCGCGGTTCATGTTGATTTCCTGCGGCATCCAGTGGTTGGCGCAGGTGGCCAGGTACTTCTCCCAGGCCCACTTGTACTTGAAGGGGACGAGCTGGTTGACGTCGGTCTGGCCGTTGATGATGCGCTTGTCGGCGGCCTGCACGCGGCGCTGGCTGGTCGACTGCGCCGAGCTGGCGGCGCTGCGCGCGGCGGGCTGCGTGACGATGGGCGCGACGGCGGCGGCGGAGGCGAGCGCGGCGATCGGCGCCGGTGCGCCGTCGTCCAGGGTGCGCAGGGCAGGTTGGGAAACGGGAACAGCGGTCTCGCGGTTCGGATGCAAACCGCTGATCGGGGGCTTTGACGGTGTGGGCGTGACTTCGTCGTCCCAGGTCAACATAGGTTTTCCAGTGCTCGGATTATGTGAGCCTGCGTGATGAATTCAAAGTGTCCGTTCACACTCGGCTCGCATTTTGTTGCTTGCTTGCATCGGCGTTCTGTCGGAGAACGCCGATACCTCTTTCGATTCGCGCGTGCTAGCGCGCGCCATGCGCGCGCCGCACGTCGATCACGCGCTCACTGGCACGCTTCGCAGGTGGGATCGTCGACGCCGCAGAACTTGATGTCGGTGGCGGGCGTCGCGCTCGCGGCGTCGATCTGCGCGCGTGCCGCGGCCGCCGCGGCGTCGAGCGCGGACAGGCCGCCCGTGCCGTTGCTCACCGCATTCAGCCGGCCGGATTGCACCGTCGACTTCTCGGCCTGGGTCGCGCTGGTCGTGCGCAGGTAATAGGTGGTCTTCAGGCCGCGCAGCCAGGCGAGCTTGTAGGTCTCGTCCAGCTTCTTGCCCGAGGCGCCCGCCATGTAGATGTTGAGCGACTGGGCCTGGTCGATCCACTTCTGGCGCCGCGCCGCCGCTTCCACCAGCCACACCGGCTCGACCTCGAATGCGGTCGCGTAGAGCGCCTTGATGTCCTCCGGCACCCGGTCGATGGGGCGCAGCGAGCCGTCGAAGTGCTTCAGGTCCATCACCATCACGTCGTCCCACAGCCCCAGGCGCTTGAGGTCGCGCACCAGGTAGTGGTTGATCACGGTGAACTCGCCCGACAGGTTGGACTTGACCGACAGGTTGCCGAAGCAGGGCTCGATCGAGGCGTCCACGCCGATGATGTTGGAGATGGTGGCCGTCGGCGCGATGGCCACGCAGTTGGAGTTGCGCATGCCGTCGGCGGCGATCTTGCGGCGCAGCGCGTCCCAGTCCAGCGTGGCGGAGCGGTCGACCTCGACGTACTGCTCGCCGCGCTGGCGGGCCAGCAGCTCCAGGGTGTCGGGCGGCAGGATGCCCTGGTCCCACAGCGAGCCCTTGTAGCTGGAGTAGCGGCCGCGCTCGCGCGCCAGCTCGGTGGAGGCCCAGTAGGCGTAGTAGCAGACCGCCTCCATGGAGGCGTCGGCGAACTGGACGGCCTCGCCCGAGGCGTAGGGGATGCGCAGCTCGTACAGCGCGTCCTGGAAGCCCATGACGCCCAGGCCCACCGGCCGGTGGCGCATGTTGGAGTCGCGCGCCTTCTTGACCGCGTAGTAGTTGATGTCGATCACGTTGTCGAGCATCCGCATCGCCGTGGCGACGGTGCGCTTCAGCTTCTCGTGGTCGATCCGGCCGTCCTTCAGGTGCTGCAGCAGGTTCACCGAACCCAGGTTGCAGACCGCCGTCTCGGTGTCGGACGTGTTCAGCGTGATCTCGGTGCACAGGTTGGACGAGTGCACGACGCCCACGTGCTGCTGCGGCGAGCGGACGTTGCAGGCGTCCTTGAAGGTGATCCAGGGGTGGCCGGTCTCGAACAGCATCGAGAGCATCTTGCGCCACAGGTCGTTGGCCTGGACCGTCCTGGACGGCTTGATCTCGCCGCGCTTGGCCTTTTCCTCGTAGGCGACGTAGGCTTGCTCGAACTCGGCGCCGAACTTGTCGTGCAGGTCGGGCACGGAGGAGGGCGAGAACAGGGTCCACTCGCCCTTTTCCATCACCCGGCGCATGAACAGGTCCGGGATCCAGTTGGCCGTGTTCATGTCGTGGGTGCGGCGGCGGTCGTCGCCGGTGTTCTTGCGCAGCTCCAGGAATTCCTCCACGTCCAGGTGCCAGGATTCCAGGTAGGCGCAGACGGCGCCCTTGCGCTTGCCGCCCTGGTTGACGGCCACGGCCGTGTCGTTGACCACCTTCAGGAAGGGCACGACGCCCTGCGACTCGCCGTTGGTGCCCTTGATGTGGGAGCCCAGCGCCCGCACGCGCGTCCAGTCGTTGCCCAGGCCGCCCGCGAACTTGGACAGCAGGGCGTTCTCCTTGATCGACTCGTAGATGCCGTCCAGGTCGTCCGGCACCGTGGTGAGGTAGCAGGACGAGAGCTGGGAGCGCAGCGAGCCGCTGTTGAACAGCGTCGGCGTGGACGACATGAAGTCGAAGCTGGAGAGCACCTCGTAGAACTCGATGGCGCGCGCCTCGCGGTCGATCTCGTTGAGCGCCAGGCCCATGGCCACGCGCATGAAGAAGGCCTGCGGCAGCTCGATGCGCGTCTTGCGTACGTGCAGGAAGTAGCGGTCGTACAGGGTCTGCAGGCCCAGGTAGTCGAACTTCAGGTCGCGCTCGGGCTTGAGCGCGGCGCCCAGGCGCTTGAGGTCGTACTGCAGCAGCTTCTCGTCCAGCAGCTCGTTTTCGACGCCCTTCTTGACGAACAGCGGGAAGTGCTCGGCGTAGACGCTGTCACGCTGCGCCGGGGCGACTTCCTCGCCCACCACTTCCTTGAAGATGGTGTGCAGCAGCAGGCGGGCGGTGACGAAGGTGTAGTCCGGCTCCTTCTCGATCAGCGTGCGGGCGGCCAGGATGGAGGCCTTGTAGACCTCGTCCAGCGCCACGCCGTCGTACAGGTTGCGCATGGTCTCGGCGACGATGGGCTCCGGCTTCACGTCCGTGCCCAGGCCCTCGCAGGCGGAGACGATCAGCTGCTGCAGGGCGGCGGTGTCCAGCGGGACGCGCTGGCCGTGGTCCAGCACGTGGAACTGCGGCGTGGCCGGCGCCTGCTGCTCGCCCTGCTTGGCGCGCTCCTGCGCGCGGCGCTCGCGGTACAGCACGTAGGCGCGGGCGACCTCGTGGTGGCCGCCGCGCATCAGGCCCAGTTCCACCTGGTCCTGCACGTCCTCGATGTGGAAGGTGCCGCCGCCCGGGCGCGAGCGCACCAGCGCCCGCACCACGGCCTGCGTGAGGCCGTCCACCGTCTCGCGCACGCTGGCGCTGGCGGCGCCCTGCGTGCCGTGCACGGCGAGGAAGGCCTTCATCATCGCGATGGCGATCTTGTTCGGCTCGAAGGGCACCACGGCACCGTTGCGGCGCAGGATCTGGTAGTGCGCGAAGGCGCTGTTCGCGGCTGCGCCGGCGGCAGCCGCCTGCGGCGCGTGTGCGCCGGGCAGCGGCTGGAAGGGAGTGGCCAGGCCAGGTTGCATCGTCGTTTCTTCCTCTCGTGCAGATGTTCTTTGCGCTGGGGCAAGGACAGGGACCCAGCGGCGTGGCAGGCACTATACCTAGTGCCCGATCTGCCAGCAAGCACTATAGGTAGTGCTTACAGGGTCTGTGGATCACAGCGTCTGCACAGTGTTTTCCACAGACTCTGCACCGTCTCCGGGCGCCTTGCGGCGCGCTCGCGCGTCCGCGCGCAGCGAGCATTGGCGCGGGCTGCGAACGCATTTCTCGATGCGGGGTCGGCCGCGCGGGCACTTATCCACCGGCGGGGCGGGCGGGCGCGATGGGTCCGGTGCGCGACGGCACCGGTGGTGTGCAGCGGCCTTCATTTCGCCCGCGGAGTGTCGAATGTTGCGCGGAGGCTTCGGATCGGGGGTGGTCCTGCCGAGGGTCGGCCGGGCCTCACGCCGGGGGAAACCACGCCTCGGGCCAGCCGAGCTCGCGCTTCACCTGCGCCCAGTCGAAGCCCGCGCCCGGGTCGATCTTGCGTCCGGGCGCGATGTGCTCGTGCCCCGCGACGTGGCGGATCGGGTAGTGCTGGCCGATTGCGGCGCACAGGGCCGCCAGCGCTTCGTACTGCGGCGGCTCGAACGTCTCGCCTTCGAGCCCTTCCAGCTCGATGCCGATCGAATCGTCGTTGCAGTTGGTGCGACCGCGCCAGCAGGAGGCGCCCGCATGCCACGCGCGCGCGTCGCAGCTCACGAACTGCAGCAGCGCGCCGTCGCGGCGGATGAAGAAGTGGGCCGAGACCTCGATGCCGCGGATCTGCTGGAAATAAGGATGCGCATCCCAGTCCAGCGTGTTGGTGAACAGGCGCCGGACCTCGTCGCCGCCGTAGACGCCCGGCGGCAGGCTGATCGAATGCAGCACGATCAGGTCGATCGCGCAGCCCTCGGGCCGCGGCCCGAAGTTGGGCGAATCCACGCGGTGCGCGAAGCGGTACCAGCCGGCAGACCAGAGCGGGTCGGCGGCTTCAGCCGGCGTTGTCATCGGGGTCTTCGCTGCCCGGCGTGGCGATCGCCAGGCGGGCGATGCGGTAGCGGATCTGCCGCAGGCTCAGGCCGAGACGCTGCGCCGCGGCGGTGCGGTTGAAGTTGGTTTCGCGCAGCGCCTTGACCAGGATCTCGCGCTCCTGCTGGTCCAGGTAGGCCTGCAGGTCGCTCGGCACGGCCGCTTGTTCGGCCGCGGGCTGCGGCACGGGCGCGGCCTCGCTGCCGCCGGCGGCCACCGCTGCCGCGGTGGAGGGCGAGAGATCGACCTGCAGCTCCGAGCCGTCGCTGAGCGCGAGCGCGCGGTGCAGCAGGTTCTCCAGCTCGCGCACGTTGCCCGGCAGGGGGTGGGCCTGCAGCTGCGCCAGCACCTGCGGCGAGAGCTGCGGCGCCGGCAGGCCGGTGTCGTGCGCGATGCGCGCCAGCAGCGCCTCGCACAGGGCCGGCAGGTCCTCGCGCCGCTCGCGCAGCGGCGGCACCAGGATCTCGATCACGTTGAGGCGATAGAACAGGTCCTGCCGGAAGCGGCTGGCCTGCACGTCGGCGCCCAGGTCCTTGTGGGTGGCGCTCACGATGCGCACGTCCACCGGTTCTTCCTGGGTGGAGCCGAGCGGCCGCACGCTGCGCTCCTGGATCGCGCGCAGGAGCTTCGACTGCATGGGCAGCGGCAGGTCGCCGATCTCGTCGAGGAACAGCGTGCCGCCGCGTGCAGCCTGGAAATAGCCTTCGCGGTCTGCCGTCGCGCCGGTGTAGGAGCCCTTGCGGGCGCCGAAGAATTCGGCTTCCAGCAGCGTCTCCGGGATCGCGCTGCAGTTGACGGCGACGAAGGGGCCGTCGGCACGGTGGCTGCAGGCGTGGATCGCGCGCGCCACCAGCTCCTTGCCGGTGCCGGACTCGCCGCGCACCAGCACCGGCGCCATGCTGCGCGCCACCTTGGCGATGCGTTCCTTCACCTGGCGCATCGGCGCGGAGTCGCCCACCAGGCGCTGCAGCGCCGCCGTGCCGCTGGGGCGCGCCTCGGCGGCCGCCGCGCGCGGCATGCCGGGCGAACGCGGGCGCTCCGGCGCGCCGCATTCCTGGATCGCCGACGCCACCACGGCGCGGAACTGCTTCAGGTCCACCGGCTTGGTGAGGTAGTCGAAAGCGCCGGCCTTGAGCGCCTCCACCGCGTTCTCGGCCGAGCCGTAGGCCGTCATCACGATGCAGCGCTCGGGCCGCTGGTGGGCCGCCATGCGGTGCAGCAGTTCGAGGCCCAGGCCATCGGGCAGCCGCATGTCCGTGATCACCGCGTCGAAGCGCTGCTCCTGCAGCAGGCCCCAGCCTTCCGCCAGCGTGCCGGCCGCATCCACGCGGTAGCCTTCGCGCAGGAGGGTGAGTTCGTACAGGGTGCGCAGGTCGGGTTCGTCGTCGACGACCAGGACGCGGGGAGCGGCTGCGGGTTGCGGCATCAGGCGCCTATTGTGTCAAACGGCGTGCCGCCCGGCACCATGCTCGCACGCGTGCGGAATGTCACGGTGAAGGCATTTCCCTCGCGGCCGCTGCCGTCCGGCGCGCGGCCGCGTGTGTAAGCGACCGTGGCGCCGTGGCGCTCGCACAACTCGCGGCAGATGTAGAGGCCCAGGCCGCTGGAGCGGCTCTCGGAAGAGAAGAAGGGCTCGAACAGGTGGCGCTGCACGCTCGCATCGAGCGGCGCGCCGTCGCTCCACACCTGCAGGCGCGCCTTGGTCGAGCCCATGGCGGTCGCGACCACGATCGCGGCCGGCCCGCGCGAGGCGTAGCGCAGCGCGTTGTCCAGGAGGTTGACGACCACCCGGCGCAGGTGTTCGCCGTCGAACGTGACCCAGGCCGTGCCGGAGTTCAGCAGTGTGTGCAGCCGCGTTCCGGCCTGGGCCTGGCGCTCCCATTCGGCCACGAAGCCGGCCACCGCCTGGTCCAGCTCCAGCCAGTCGGCCACGGGCTGCTGCTGCACCCGCACGAGGTTGAGGATCTCCTCGACGATCTGCGACAGGCGCCGCGTGTTCTTGCCCACCAGCTCGCTCAGCTGGCGCTGCCCCGGCTCGGACAGTTCCTCCGCCAGCAGCGCGTTGGCCTGCGCGATCGCCGCCAGCGGGTTGCGGATCTCGTGCGCCACCGCGGCCGACATGCGGCCCATCGCGGCCAGCTTCTCGGTGCGCACCTGCGCCTCGGCCTCGCGCAGGTCCTGCAGGAACATCACGCACAGCGTGTCGCTGTACGGATCCTGTGCCGCGGTGAGCCGCGTGCGCACCCGCAGGTGCAGGCGTTCCGCGGGCGCGAGCTCCAGGGCCAGTTCGGCGCTCTGCGGCTCCTGGGTGTCGAAGGTGCGTTGCGCGATCGCGGCCAGCGGGCGCCACCCAGGGCGCGACACCAGCGCCAGCGAGGCGGGCGCCTCCGGGGCCTGCCATCCGAGCAGGCTGCGCGCGGCGGGGTTGGCGGCATGGATGCGCCAGTCGTGGCCGACCACCAGCAGGCCGTCGGTCAGCGATTCGATCACCAGCTCGTTGACGTGGGCCTGGGTGCGCGCGGCCGACATGCTGCGCCGCGCCGCCTGCTCCTCGCGCGCCAGCCGCATGGCGAGCTCGTTGGCCAGCAGCGCCACCACGAAATAGCCGCCGCCGGTGAGCCCCGCCTGCACGATGCGCGCCGTGTGCTCGGATGCGTCCAGCACCGCCAGCGAGGCCTCCACCAGCAGCAGCAGCGTCACGCCGGCGGCCGTGCCCAGCGCCAGCAGCAGCGAGCCGAGCACCGAGGCGGTCAGCACCGGCAGCGCGTAGAGCGGCGAGAAATTGAGGCTGGCGGCCTGCAGGAAGTGCAGCACCGAGAAGGCCAGCAGGTCGACGCCGATGGTGGAGACCCATTTCGGGTCGAAGGTGCGCCCGGGCGGTACCGGCCGGCTGAACAGGCGCACCGCCAGCGCGGCCACGACGTAGGCGCCGCAGAGAGCGAACTGCCACTGGTTGACCGACCCCAGTCCGAGGAAGGCGATGCCCGCCAGCAGGCCCAGCACCACGAGCCCGACGCCGACGCGGGCCGTCATGAAGCCGCGCCACAGGCGGTCGAAGGCCGTGACGGCCGGCGGCCGGGGCACCACCGGCGCGTCCCAGGTCCAGGTGGAATGGCCGGAGGAAGGCACGGTGGCCATGGACGCTAGCCGCCGGCGCGCAGCCGGTGTTCGTTGCTGCAGTACAGGATGCCGCGCGCGCCCGTCACCGCCTCCGAGCGCGGCAGGTGCACGCCGCAGACCGGGCAGCGCACCATCTCCTGCGGATCCGTGCCCGGTGGCGGCGGGCGGCGCGCGCGGTCCTCGCGCTCGTCGCGCAGGCGGGCGTTGCGCCACAGCGAGTAGGCGACGAACAGCACCACGATCAGCAGCAGGTACTTCATGCGCCCGGGCGCCTCAGCAGCACTTCCAGCACGAAGCGCGAACCCACGTACGCCAGCAGCAGCAGCAGCGAGCCGACGTAGATCACGCGCACCGCCTTGCGCCCGCGCCAGCCGAAGCGCGCGCGCCCCAGCAGCAGCAGGGCGAAGGCCGCCCAGGACAGGACCGAGAAGACGTTCTTGTGGTCCCACGTCCAGGCCCGCCCGTACAGCACTTCGGAGAAGAACACGCCAGCCAGCAGCGTGGCCGTGAGCAGCACGAAACCGGCGGTGGCGAAGCGGAAGGTGAGGCGCTCCAGCGTGAGCAGCGGCAGCCCCTCCTGCGGTTCGGCCGCGCGCCGCATGGTCTGCTCGGCGCGCTGCATCAGCCAGGCGTGCACCACCGCGGCGGCGAACAGGCCGTACGCCGCGATGCCCAGCGCCCAGTGCAGCGGCAGCCAGGGCGAGGTGCTGACGTGCATGGCCGTGCCCGGGAAGGCCAGGGCCAGCAGCACGGCGAGCGAGCCGAGGGCGGCCAGCGCCCAGCGCGCCTGCATCTGCGGGAACACCTGCTTCTCGATCGCGTAGACCGTGAGCACGAGCCAGGCCGTCACCGACAGGGCCGGGGCGAAGCCGAAACGGGGGGTGTCGCCCAGGAGCGACCAGCCCAGCGTCAGCCCGTGCAGCAGCCAGGCCGCCAGCAGCGCCCGCCGTGCGGCCAGCTCGCTCAGCCGCGAATGGCCGGCCGCCGGTACCGCGTAGGCCGCGGCCGTGGCAACCGTCAGGGCCACGCTGGCCGGGGACACGCTGGATAGAATCATGTCAGAAGTTTAGCCTCTGACGTTCCCCGCGAATCCGTCACGCGCCGCAACCCCTACTCTCCATGGCCTCCGCCCTCTCCGAAAAACTTTCCCGCCTCGTCAAGCAGATGCGCGGCCAGGCCCGCATCACCGAAGAAAACGTGCAGGAGATGCTGCGCGAAGTGCGCATGGCGCTGCTGGAGGCCGACGTGGCGCTGCCGGTGGTGCGCGACTTCGTCGCCCGCGTCAAGGAAAAGGCGCTGGGCCAGGAGGTGGTGGGCTCGCTCAACCCCGGCCAGGCGCTGGTGGGCATCGTGCACCGCGAGCTCGTGGCCACCATGGGCGAGGGCGTGGCGGACATCAACCTGGCGACGCAGCCGCCCGCCGTGATCCTGATGGCCGGCCTGCAGGGCGCCGGCAAGACCACCACCACGGCCAAGCTCGCCAAGCACCTGATCGACAAGCGCAAGAAGAAGGTGCTGACGGTCTCCGGTGACGTCTACCGGCCGGCTGCCATCGAGCAGCTCAAGACGGTGACGAAGCAGGCCGGCGCGGAATGGTTCCCGAGCACGCCGGACCAGAAGCCGGTGGACATCGCCCGCGCCGCCGTGGACCATGCGCGCCGCCAGTACTTCGACGTGCTGCTGGTCGACACCGCCGGCCGGCTCGCGATCGACGAGGCCATGATGCGCGAGATCAAGGAGCTGCACGCGGCGCTCAAGCCGGTGGAGACCCTGTTCGTGGTCGATGCCATGCAGGGCCAGGACGCGGTCAACACCGCCAAGGCCTTCAAGGAGGCGCTGCCGCTCACGGGCATCGTGCTGACCAAGCTCGATGGCGATTCGCGCGGCGGCGCGGCGCTGTCGGTGCGGCAGATCACCGGCGCGCCGATCAAGTTCGCCGGCGTGAGCGAGAAGATCGACGGCCTCGAGGTGTTCGACGCCGAGCGCCACGCGGGCCGCATTCTCGGCATGGGCGACATCGTCGCCCTGGTGGAGCAGGTCCAGGCGGGCGTCGACGTCGAGGCGGCGCAGAAGCTCGCCGCCAAGGTGAAGAGCGGCGAGGGTTTCGACCTCAACGACTTCCTCGCCCAGTTGCAGCAGATGAAGCAGATGGGCGGCCTGTCCACCCTGATGGACAAGATGCCGGCGCAGGTGCAGGCCAAGGCCGGCAACGTGGACATGGAGAAGGCCGAGCGCGACATCCGGCGCAAGGAAGGCATCATCTGCTCCATGACGGCGGCGGAGCGCCGCAAGCCCGAGATCATCAAGGCCACCCGCAAGCGCCGCATCGCCGCCGGCGCCGGCGTGCAGGTGCAGGAGGTCAACCGCCTGCTCAACGAGTTCGAGCAGATGCAGACCATGATGAAGAAGATGAAGGGTGGCGGGCTGATGAAGCTGATGAAGCGCATGGGCGGCAAGGGCGGGATGCCCAAGCTGCCGTTCTAGGCCCCTCGGCGCTGGATGCGCGAAGCAAACGGCCGCTTCAAGCCGCCGCGGCCAGCACCCGCGCGTGCCGCCACGCCCGCCGCAGCACCGCCGGCGAGCGGTGCTCCTCCGGGATCACCAGCACGCCTTGCGCGCGCACCCAGTCGCCCAGACGCACGTGGCTGGTCAGCACGGCCAGCGGCACGGCCAGCAACAGCGGCAGGGCCACGGGCGCCAGCCACACCAGCGCGTCGTGCTGGATCGCCGCCAGGCCCAGGCCCTGCAGCGCGATCAGCGCGGTCATTGGCGCGAGCTGGCGGGCGGCTTCGCCCCAGCCCAGGCCGGCGGCTTCCCGCGGGGGCGACTTCCATTCCAGCTTCCAGCCGGTGAGCGCCACCAGCACGAAGAAGGAGTGCGCCAGCATGCGCACCGGCGCCTGCAGCAGGGCGACGACGGTTTCCACCAGCGCGCCGGCCAGCAGCGCCCGCGTGCCGCCGAAGTGGCCCTGGGCGCCGCGCAGCACCACCGCCAGCACACCCAGCACGCGCGGCATGAACAGCATCACCAGCGTCCAGGCCCACAGGCTGCGCAGTTCGGCCGGAACCGCATGCCAGTCGGGCGCGATCGCGGCGCCCGTCATCCACAGCGTGGTGCCGAAGGCGAGGAAGGCCAGCCACAGAGGGGCGGAGAGATAGGACATGGCGCCGATCGCGAACATCGCGCGGTGCACCCGGTGCAGGCCCGGCTCGGCGATCAGCTGCGCGTTCTGCAGGTTGCCCTGGCACCAGCGGCGGTCGCGCTGCAGCTCCGACAGCAGGTCGGGCGGCTGCTGCTCGTAGCTGCCCTGCAGGTCCGACACCAGCCACACGTGCCAGCCGGCGCGGCGCATCAGCGCCGCTTCCACGAAGTCGTGCGACATGATCGGGCCGCACAGGCCGCCGCGGCCGGGGATGGGCGCGAGCGCGCAGTGCTGCATGAAGGGCGCGATGCGCAGGATCGCGTTGTGGCCCCAGTAGTGCGACTCGCCGAGCTGCCAGAACTGCATGCCCAGCGTGAACAGCCGCCCGGTCACGCGCGAGGCGAACTGCTGCCCGCGCGCATGCAGCGTGGCGTGGCCCACCGCCTGGCTCGCGGTCTGGATGATGCCGGCGCGGGGATGCGCCTCCATCAGCTTGACCAGCGAGGCGATGCAGTCGCCGCTCATCACGCTGTCGGCGTCCAGCACCACCATGTAGCGGTAGTCGCGGCCCCAGCGGCGGCAGAAGTCCGCCACGTTGCCGGCCTTGCGGTGCGTGCGGCGCGTGCGCAGCCGGTAGTAGACCTCGATCTGCGGCTGTTCGGGGTGGGCGGCCAGCGCGCTGCGCAGTTCGGCCCAGGCGGCGCGCTCGGCGGCGATGAGCGCCGGGTCGTTGCTGTCGGACAGAACGAAGACGTCGAACACGCGGGCATGCCCGGTCGCCGCGACCGACTCGCAGGTGGCTCGCAGCCCGGCGAACACGGTGGCCACGTCCTCGTTGCAGATCGACATGACGATGGCGGTGCGCGCCTCGGGATCGATGCTGTGGTGCTGCACGGCCCGTGCCGACAGCGCATGGGCGTCGCCGCGCAGGCTCACCCAGAACCCCATCAGCGCCGTGACGAAGCCGGTGACCACCCAGGTGGAGAGGATCGCGAACAGCGCGATCTGGCCCCATTGCAGCCACGGGTTGCCGTAATCGGGCTGGGCGCGCGCGTAGAGCCAGCTCGCGATGACGGCGCTGGCGAACGTGAGCAGCGCGAACAGCAGGCGGCGGCGGTCGGCCGCGTCCTGCCAGGGCGCGCGCGGTTGCGCGCTGCGCCGATGCGCGGCCGGCGCAGCGCCGAGACCGCCGGCGATGCCGCGCCAGAAGCCGCGCCAGGGCTGCGACACCATCGAGCCGCGATGCAGCGGCGGCGCGCTCGCGGCATTGGGGTGGCGTTCCTCGCGCGGCAGGGCAAGGCGCGCGCGGGCATTCATTCGGGCAGGAGGATGTGGGACCATGTTTCGCTCAGGACCTGGCGGTCCTGCTGGAGGAAGGCGCGCAGTTCCACCGGCCGCCGCGGGTCGAGGCGCTGCACGCGAAGAATGAGCCGCCAGCGCTTGCCGGCGGGATGCGGATGGACGATCTGTTCCAGCACGCGGCCGTTGGCGTCGGCGGTGACCACGGCCTGCACCTGCGCGTCGGGCGGCAGGGCGTCGAGGGCGGGGCCGGCGAAATCGAGCGTGTACTGCACCTGGCCGGAACGCTCCAGCGGGGTGAGCTTCGTGTAGCCCATGCCGACGCGCGACTGCAGCACGCGGCTGCCGGGCGGCTGCGCCTGCGCGTCGCCCTGCCAGGCGATCTCGTAGCGCAGCTCGAGCGGCTCGCCCGGCGCGGGCAGGCGCTCCGGCACCCAGTAGGCGACCACGTTGTCGTGCGTCTCGTCGGGCGTGGGCAGCTGCAGCAGCTCCACCCGGCCGGGCCCCCAGTCGGACAGCGGCCGGATCCACGCGCTGGGACGGCGCTCGTAGCGCGCTTCCGGGTCCTCGTAGCTGGCGAAGGCGCGGTCGCGCTGCATCAGGCCGAAGCCGCGCAGCTGGCGCACGGAGAAGCTGGTGGTGACGGGCCGCTTCGGGTTCTGCAGCGGCCGCCACAGCCACTCGCCCTCGCCGCTGGCCACCTGCAGGCCGTCGGAGTCGTGCACCTCGGGGCGGTAGTCGCCCGGACGCGGCTGGTTCTCGCCCGAGAAGAACATGCTGGTGAGCGGTGCGATGCCCAGCGTCGCGATGGGGCGGGTGCCGGGGCGCAGGAACAAACGCGCCTGCACGCGCACCACCGTGTCCGTGCCGGGGACGATCTCGAAGCGGTAGGCGCCGGTGGCGCGCGGCGACTCCAGCAGCGCGTAGAGCGTCAGGCTGCGCGCGTCGGCCGCCGGCCGCTCCAGCCAGAACTGCGTGAAGCGCGGGAATTCCTCGCCCGTCGGCGCGCCGGTGTCGATGGCCAGCCCGCGCGCCGAGAGGCCATAGAGCTGGCCGGCGCCGAGCGCGCGGAAGTAGCTCGCGCCGAGGAAGGCGGCCAGTTCGTCCTTGTACTGCGGCGTGTGCAGCGGATAGTGGATGCGGAAGCCCGCGTGCCCCAGGTCGCCCCAGGCCGCCGGCTGCACCGTGTTGCGGCCGAAGTCGTAGTCGGCGCTGGCGTAGGGCAGCGCGCGCACGCCCTGCGCGCCGATTTCGTTGACCTGCACCGGCTCGCGCTGGTACAGCCCGCGGTGGAAGAACTGCACCTCGAAGGGCAGCTGCTGGTCGCGCCAGAGCGAGCGCGCCGGCCGGAAGCGGATGTCGCGGTAGCCGTCGTAGTCGAGCGATTGGAGCTCCGGCGGGAGCGCCGCGGCGCCCGGGCGGTAGGGGCCCTGGGCGCGCTCGGCCGCCAGGCGCGCCACGTCCTCGAAGCCGAACGCCGGCACGGCCTGGGCGAACGCCGGGCCGGTGCTGATCAGGAACACGGCCAGCCCCGCGAGGAGGGCCAGCAGCACGAGCTGGGAAAGCCGGGACAGCGCCTTCATCCGTCCATCAGGGCAAACCCTGTGCCAGGTCGGATTTCTCCTTTCGGATCAAGGGCTTGCAGCGCGACCGCGGGCGGGGCCGCGGACGGGCGGCGGGTTTTCCGCCGTTAGCGGCGCCGTTTTGTCGCCATCCGGCGACAGCCCGGCCGCAGCGGGCCCGAAAACCCCTTGTGCGTCAACTACTTGGCGTCGTCGCCGGAGGGCGACAAGCCGCGCTCGGCGCCCTGCGACTGGAAGTGCCCGGGCGTCAGCGCGTGCTTTTGCAGCAGGCGGTAGAACTCGGTGCGGTTGCGGTCGGCGAGCCGGGCCGCGTCGGCCACGTTGCCGTCGGTGAGCTTCAGCAGTCCTACCAGGTACTCGCGCTCGAAGCGCTGCTTGGCCTCCGCGTACGTGAGGACCTGCACCGAGGGCGCGCGCAGCGCCCGCTGCACCAGCGACAACGGCACCAGCGGCGAGGTGCCGAGCGCGCAGACCTGCTCCACCACGTTGTAGAGCTGGCGCACGTTGCCGGGCCAGGGCGCGGCGATCAGCGCCTTCAGCGCCTCCGGCGCGAAGCTGGAGATGCGGCGGCCGTACTTGGGCGCGAGCTTGTGCAGGAAGTGGTTGGCCAGCAGCGGGATGTCCTCGCGCCGCTCCGCCAGCGTGGGCAGGGTGAGTGTCACCACGTTGAGGCGGTAGTACAGGTCCTCGCGGAACTGGCCGGCCGCCATCGCTGCATCGAGGTCGCGGTGGGTGGCCGAGATGATGCGCACGTCCACCGCGTGCGACTGGCTGGAGCCGAGCGGGCGCACGGCACGCTCCTGCAGCACGCGCAACAGCTTCACCTGCAGCGCCGGCGGCATGTCGCCGATCTCGTCGAGCATCAGCGTGCCGCCCGCGGCCTCCTGGAACAGGCCCTTGCGGTTGCTCACCGCGTCCGTGAAAGCGCCCTTGACGTGGCCGAACAGTTCCGATTCCAGCAGCGTCTCCGGAATGGCGCCGCAGTTGACGGCGACGAAAGGGCGGTCGGCGCGCGCGCTGGCGCGGTGGATGGCGCGCGCCAGCAGTTCCTTGCCGCTGCCGCTGTCGCCGCGCAGCAGCACGCTGGCGTCCGAACGCGCCACCATGCGGGCCTCGGCGAGCAGGTCCGCCATGCGGGCGGAGCGGCTGACGATCTCGGAGCGCCAGGCCTCGTCGGCCGGCCCGGCGCTGGCCTCGGGCGCGCCGAGCGCCAGTGCCTGCGCGATGCGCTCCAGCAACTCCTTGCTGTCGTACGGCTTGGTGAGATAGGTGAAGACGCCGCGCCGCGTGGCCTCCACGGCATCGGGGATGGTGCCGTGCGCGGCGAGCAGGATCACGGGCAGCGAACGATGGCGGCTGCGCACCTCGTCGAACAGGGCCAGGCCGTCGCGCCCGGGCAGGCGCACGTCGCTCAGCACGAGCTGCGGGCGCTCGACTTCGAGCAGGGCCAGGGCCGCCTCGGCGGACACGGCGGTGCTCACGCGGTAGCCGGCCGCCTGCAGCCGCATGGACAGCAGGCGCAGCATGTCGGCGTCGTCGTCGACGACCAGCAGGCGGGCGGGGGTGGCTTCGCTCATCGCGCGGGGGGCGCGCCATGCGCCGGTGGGGTGGTCGGCTTCGGGCCGGGCAGGCTGCGTTCGATCGCGCGCAGCGCCTCCAGCCGCTCGTTGAGCTGGTCGATGCGGCGCTGCGCGTCGCGCAACTGCTGCGCCTGGCGTTCGGCCGCCTCCTCGTTGCGGCGCTGCTCGGCGAGCTGCGCCGCCAGCCAGCGGGCGAAGGACTGCAGGCCCTGCGGTTCGCTGCCGGGGTCGGCCTGCACGCGCTGCAGGATCGCCTGGGCGCGGGCGGTGTTGGCCGCCGTGCGCGTCTGCGCCAGCGCGAGCGCGAGCTGGATGCCGCGCAGCGGCGAATAGGTGTTGTCGCCCAGCCGCTGCACCTCCTGCGCCAGTTCGGCGGCCGGCAGGGCGCGCACGCGTTCGGCGTAACCGACGGCGATCTCCAGCGCCGCGGGAGTGTTCGGCGGGGCAGGGGCGGCGGCAGCGGGCGCAGCGGCCGGTGCGGGCGCGGGCGCGGGCGCAGGCGGCGCGGCGGGCGCCGGCGCGATCACCGGCCCGGGGGGGGACACGGGCCACGGCACCTCGGCGGCGCAGG
>NZ_DASSVG010000070.1:0-2507 GCF_035706265.1 Ramlibacter sp.
CACCGACGTGGTGAAGCTGGCGGTGCAGGACAGCTGCGAGGTCGTGGCGTCGCAGGCGTCGGAGCAGGTAGAGGTGGACGGCGTGAACAGCCCGCTGCAACTGGCCGACCTGGAGCGCGCCTTCCAGCGCCGCCAGGCCGACGCGCTGATGCGCGCGGGCCTGCAGATCCGCGACCCGGCGCGCTTCGACCTGCGCGGCACGCTCACCTGCGGCCAGGACGTGGAGATCGACGTCAACTGCGTGTTCGAGGGCGAGGTCACGCTGGGCGACAACGTGCGCATCGGCCCCAACTGCGTGGTCGCCAACGCGAAGATAGGCGCGAACGTCGTGCTGCAGGCGTACACGCACATCGAGGGCGAGGACGTGGGCGTGGAAATCGGCGAGGGTGCGCTGATCGGCCCCTTCGCGCGGCTGCGGCCCGGCGCGCGGCTGGGCCCCGAAGTGCACATCGGCAACTTCGTCGAGGTGAAGAACTCGTCGATGGCGCGCGGCGCCAAGGCCAACCACCTCGCCTATCTCGGCGATGCGGCCGTGGGCGAGCGCGTCAACTACGGCGCGGGCAGCATCACCGCCAACTACGACGGCGCCAACAAGCACCGCACGGTGATCGAGGCGGACGTGCACGTGGGCAGCAACTGCGTGCTGGTCGCGCCCGTGACCATCGCCGCCGGCGGCACCGTCGGCGCCGGCTCGGTGGTGAACAAGAACACCGAGCCGGGCCGGCTGACCGTGGCACGCGCGCGCCAGGTCACCATCGAGAACTGGACGCGGCCGAAGAAGGCGCCCAAGTAGCCTGTCTTCCTCCTTCCCCCCTGGGGGCGGGCCGGGGTGGGGGCGCTCCCTGCCTCACCCCTTCTTCACCGGAATCCGCGGCCGGAACTTGGACCGCTTGACCGAGAAGAACGCCTTCACGTTGCGCACGTTCGCGTCGCTCGTGAACAGCCGCTGCGCGAGCGCCAGGTAGTCCGGCATGTCGCGCGCGTACACGATCAGGATGAAGTCGGGCCCGGGCGAGACGCGGTAGCACTGCTGCACGGCCTCGTCCGCGCTCACGCGTGCCTCGAAAGCCTCCTGTTCGGCATTGCCCTGGCGGTCCAGCGAGACCTCCACCACCGCTTCGAGCCCGTGTCCGAGCGTGGCGGCCAGCCGCTCCGGGTTCAGCACGGCCACCTCGCGCTCGATCAGGCCCGCTTCGCGCAGGCGCTTCACCCGCCGCAGGCAGGTGGCGGGCGAGATGTGAACCTGGGCTGCCAAGTCCTGGTTGCTCAGCGAGCTGTCGCTCTGGAGCTGCTCGAGCAGGGCCAGATCGATGGCGTCGATGGCGATTGGTTCCGGAATGTCGTCCAAGATGAAAGAAAATTACGCGCCGCGGGACGGATGAAATTCTATTGCATCCTCGGAAGAAAATAGAAGGCATATTCGAATCGGTCCGCCCTACAGTCGCTCCATCCCGAACCACCAAGGCAGTCCCATGTGCGGCATCGTCGGCGCGGTCTCCACCCGCAATATCGTCCCCATCCTGGTCCAGGGCCTGCAGCGGCTCGAATACCGCGGCTACGACTCCTGCGGGGTCGCGGTCTATGCCGAGGGCCTGAAGCGTGCGCGCAGCACGGCCCGGGTGGCCGAGCTCATGGAGCAGGTGGCCGGCGAGCAGATCGAGGGCGGCACCGGCATCGCCCACACGCGCTGGGCTACCCACGGCGCGCCGGCCGTGCACAACGCCCACCCGCATTTCAGCCACGGCCCGGGCGAGCCTGCGCCGACCACCGCCGGCCGCGTCGCGATCGTGCACAACGGCATCATCGAGAACCACGACGAACTGCGCGCCGCGCTCAAGGCCAAGGGCTACCGCTTCCAGAGCCAGACCGACACCGAGGTGATCGTGCACCTGGTCGACAGCCTCTATGAAGGCGACCTGTTCGAGGCGGTCAAGGCCGCCGTCGGCCAGCTGCATGGGGCCTATGCGATCGCCGTGTTCTGCAAGGACGAACCGCACCGCGTGGTCGGCGCCCGGGCCGGCTCGCCGCTGGTGCTGGGCGTGGGCAAGGACGAGAACTTCCTCGCCAGCGACGCGATGGCGCTGGCCGGCGTGACCGACCAGATCGTGTACCTGGAAGAGGGCGACCTGGTCGACCTGCAACTCGGACGCTACTGGGTCGTCGACCGCAACCACCGGCCCGTGCAGCGGCCGGTGAAGACCGTGCACGCCCACAGCGGCGCCGCGGAGCTGGGCCCGTACCGCCACTACATGCAGAAGGAGATCTTCGAGCAGCCGCGCGCGATCGCCGACACGCTGGAAGGCGTGACCAGCGTGACCCCCGAGCTGTTCGGCGACGGTGCGTACCGCATCTTCAAGGAGATCGACTCCGTCCTGATCCTGGCCTGCGGCACCAGCTACTACAGCGGCTGCACGGCCAAGTACTGGCTGGAGTCCATCGCGAAAATCCCGACGCAGGTGGAGATCGCGAGCGAGTACCGCTACCGCGAGAGCGTGCCGAACCCCAGG
>NZ_DASSVG010000071.1:0-13800 GCF_035706265.1 Ramlibacter sp.
GTGCCGGACACGCTGCGCCCGTGGGGTGCCGAACTCGTGTTTCGCGGAAAGCAGGTCGCCACATTCGCCGGCGCGAACCCGCACGCCGATATCGTCGTGATCCGGTTCGCCGACGCTGCGGCGGTGAACCAGTGGTTCTCGTCGCCTGCCTACCAGTCGCTCATCCCCCTGCGCGAGGAGGCTGCGGACGTGGTCCTGGTTTCTTATCAGGCGTAGCGGCCCTGCTGCCATGCCGCGGCACGTCGCGTTTCTCCGGGGCGTTTCTCCCATGAACCTGCGGATGCCGGCGCTGAAGGCGTGCGTCGAAGGTGCGGGGTTCGCCAACGTGCGTACGATCCTCTCCAGCGGCAACGTCGCATTTGACAGCCCCGGGCGATCGGCGCGGGAGCTGGAACAGGCACTCGAGGATGCGATGGCCCGCGATCTCGGCCGGGCGTTCTTCACCATCGTCCGGTCGGCGCAGGCGCTTGCAGCGCTGGTGGCGACCGATCCCTTTGCGGGCTACGGCTTGCCGCCGCAGGCCAAGCGCGTGGTCAGCTTCCTCCGCGCGCCGCGCCCGCCTCGCGTCCCCCTGCCCCTGACCTTGGGCACGGCCACGGTGATTCGCCAGCAGGGCGCGGACGTCCTGACTGCCTACCTGCCGGGTCCCGACGGCCCCGTGTTCATGAAGCTGATCGAGCAGGCGTTCGGGGCTGACGTCACGACCCGGACCTGGGAGACGCTGCGCAAGTGCGCCATCGCGTGATGCCGGACAAAACGATGCAGCTTCGACTCCTGGACGACCGCCACATGGACGACGTGCTGCGCATCCAGGCGCAGTGCTATTCCGAGATCGTGCCGGAATCGCGGGCTTCGCTCCGCGCCAAGGTCCATGCGTCGCCGGGCACCTGCTTCGTGGCCGAAGCCGCTGCCGGGGTGGTCGGCTATCTCATTGCGGTTCCGGTCCTCTATCCGGAGCTGCCGGCGCTGAATGCTCCGAGCTTCGAGGCGGCGAGGGACACGGACACCCTGTACATCCATGATCTCGCAGTCGCCGATGCGGGACGCGGAACGGGCGCAGGGCAGGCGCTCGTGCGCGCCGCGATGGCCGCGGCCAAGGCGCGTGGCCTGGAGAAGGCGTGCCTGGTGGCCATCCAGGGCTCGGTGCGGTACTGGGAGCAGTTCGGGTTCGAGCCGGTTGCGGCCCCGCCCGATCATGCGGCAGCCAAGTTGGCCAGCTATGGAGCCGCCGCACGGCTGATGCAGGCGACGCTCTGAGCCACGTCGGTCCAGTGGCCGCGGAAGCAGCGTCTCGCCTAGGGACCGTCTTGCTGCATCGCAGGCTGCACGGGAGGTGGCGGGGATCCTTGCTTCCGCCTGGCAGCCGGGTCGTACAGCATCGTGCCCGCGCCCACGCCAGCGCCGACGCGTGCCCGGCTGTTGCCGATCGGCACACTCCCGCCTACGCCCACTCCGGCGCCGACCTGTCCGTCCTGGTTGACGCCGACCCCCACGCCCACCGGCCCCACTCCTGTCCCGATGCCTGCCGACACCCCTCCGCTGCCGACCCCGACGCCGATGGAGAAGGGGCCGACCGGAATGCCGATGCCCACGCCGGCAGCGCAGCCGGCCAGCAGCGCGGGCGCGAGCAGGAGGGAAACCAGAAGGACGCGTGGCATGCAGCTGATTCTAGGAGCCCCCGCGGCGCGCGTCGCCGAAATCCCTACCGGGGAATCGTCGGGACGGGTTCCACTCGGATCATCGTGTTCACTTCGGTGCGGCGGTGTACGCGGACAGGTCGTCCACCACCTGCTGTTCGATGCCATTGAAGCTGTGGAAGGCCTGCACCTCGCAGAGTGCCCCGCGTGAGGTTCCGCCTTCGTAAGTGAGGATCCGGCTCGTGCCGGCAGAAAGCCTGGCTCTCAATTCCGGCAGCTTCGCAGGCGGAGACGCCTGGCAGCTGTCCTGTGCATGGTGCAGCACGAGCACCGGCATGGCCAGGTTTTCCACGCCGGCGCTTCCTGCAGCGGCTTCGCCGCGGAAGAACCGAAGCGGCTGCCTTCCAGGATGGGCGCGGCCAGCACGATGCCATCCGGCGCCGCGTCGCCGGAAAGGCGAGTAGCAGCGGTCACCGCCGAATGCGTTCCGCGCTGTGCCCGACCAGCCAGACCGGCTTGCCGAATGCCCCTCGCACATGGGCGATCACCGCACCGATGTCGGCCGCATGCTCGCCGCTCTCCCGGAAGTTGCCACTCAGGTCGCGGCGGTCACTTGGCGTGTCGACGAGGACGACGACGTGCCCGCGATCCATCAGCAGGTGGCGCACGCGTGCGAGGAAGTGAGAGTCCCGCTGCAGGCTGCCATTGGAATAGATGCCCAACTGCCCGTTGCCGCCCATCAGGAGCAGAAGGGTGGCCGCCGTGGGCGGTGCAGCGGGTGCCTGCACCAGAACCCGCTGCTTGACGGCCGTGCGTGTCGGCAATTCCGGCGCACCCTCCGAAGTCTTCCCGAATCGCTGGCACACGCCTACATCTGTGCCCCAATCATCCAAGGCACCGTCTCCTCACTGCCAACCCCTAGTTGCTCGCTCTTTGATTTTTCGCCCGACGCAACGGCCAGCATGCGCTCGAAAATCTCTCGTCCCTTCTCCTCGACGGTCGTGAGCCCCTCCAAAATGTCACCGCAGTTGACGTCCATGTCATCCTGCATGCGATTGAACATGCGGGTGTTGGTCGCCAGCTTGATTGAAGGGGCCGGCTTGGACCCAAAACAGGATCCGCGCCCAGTGGTGAAAGCCACCAGATTGGCACCACTGGCGATCTGTCCGGTAGCTCCCATGGGGTCGTAGCCCGGGGCATCCATGAAGACCAAGCCGCGCGAGTCGATCGGCTCGGCATAGCGGTACACGCCCATCAAGGCGGTCGATCCGCTCTTGGCGACGGCGCCCAGTGACTTCTCGAGAATCGTGGTCAAGCCCCCGGCTTTGTTGCCGGGAGTCGGGTTGTTGTCGATGCTTCCTTTCTCACGCTCGGCGTATCCCTCCCACCAATGAATCAGGTCTACGATCTGCTGGCCCACTTCCGGCGACGCTGCCCGACGCGTGAGCAGGTGTTCCGCGCCGTAGATCTCCGGCGTCTCGCTCAAAATGGCGGTTCCGCCGTGGGCAACAAGTAGGTCGACCGCCGCACCCAGCGCCGGATTGGCGGTGATGCCGGAGTAACCGTCCGATCCGCCGCACTGCAGCGCCACGGTCAGGTGCGAGGCCGGCACGGGTTGCCTGCGGTACGCATTGGCGGCTGGCAACATGCGCTCGATAGCGGCGATGGCGGCATCAGCGGTCTTGCGGGTCCCACCCAGGTCCTGGATCACGAGCGGCACGCACGTGTCCCGCGCCTCGATCCCCTGCGCCATGAACAGAGCGCCCATCTGGTTGGCCTCGCAGCCGAGGCCGATGACGACCACGCCGGCGAAGTTGGCGTGCCGCACGTAACCGCCGATGGTGCGGCGTAGTTGTTGGATGCCTTCGCCATGATGGTCGATGCAACAGCCAAAGCTGTGCGTAATGGGTACCACCCCATCGACGTTGGGGTAAGCGGTCAGCGCGTCGGCCCGCTGGAAGTGCTCTACGACCATCTTTGTTACCGTGGCGGAGCAGTTCACGGTGCTGACCACACCGATGTAGTTGCGCGTCGCCACGCGCCCGTCGCGCCGCACGATGCCATTGAACGTGGCCTGCTTCGCAGGGCGGCCCGGAATGCGGGCTTCCACGCCGAAGGCGTAGTCGCGCTCGAACGCGCCCATCGCCAGATTGTGGGTATGCACGTGCTCGCCCGGCTGGATGGCCTGCGTGGCGAATCCGATGATCTGCCCATAGCGGCGCACGGGCTGCCCTTGCGCCACGTCGCGCACCGCCACCTTGTGGCCCGATGGCAGCGGGGTACGTAGTGTCGCGCCTTGTAAGCCCGGCACTTGCGCACCGGCCTCAAGGTCCCGCGTAGCAATTGCGACGTCATCCTCCGGGTGCAGGCGGAGGGCCAATGGGCGGCCCACTGTCATCGTCGGCCTCGCCTTCAGTCGATGCGGATGTTGGCTTGCTTGATGACGGTGGCCCACTTGGCCATTTCCGCCTGCAGCGTCTGGCGGAACTCCTCGGGCGTACCCGGAACGAGTTCCAGGCCCTGGTCGTTCAGCTTCTTTTGCACGTCGGGTATGGCGAGCACCTTACGCGCCGCGCCATTGAGCTGTTGCACCAGGGCCTTGGGCATGCCGGCCGGGCCCACGAGACCGAACCAGGCGGTGCTTTCATATCCCGCGACACCGGCTTCCGCGATGGTTGGCACGTCGGGAAGCGCGGGCGAGCGCTTGGCGCTGCTGACGCCCAGTGCGCGCACCCGGCCGCTACGGACGTGCGGCACCGCGGTCGCCATCTGGTCGAAGAGCATCTCGATCTGCCCGCCTTGCACGTCCGTCATGGCGGCGGCGTTGCCCTTGTACGGCACATGCTTGATGTCCAGCTTGGTTATGTTCTTGAACAATTCGCAGGCCAGGTGCTGCGACGTGCCGTTGCCGCCCGAGCCGCAGTTGAACTTGCCCGGATTCGCCCTGGACTGCGCGACCAGTTCCCGCACGTCTTTCGCGGGAAATGCCTGATTGGTCACCAGCAGCAGCGGAGACGCCGCCAGCATGCCAATGGGCGTGAAGTCCTCGATGGGGTCGTATGGCACGCTCTTGAACAGGCTGGAGTTGGTCACGTGCGTGATCGGGACAACCATCAGCGTGTAGCCGTCCGGCGGCGACTTCTGGACGTGCTGTGAGCCGATGATGCCGCTCGCGCCGGGACGGTTCTCCACCACGACCGTTTGCTTCCACTCCTCTCCCAGCTTCAGCGCCAGCATCCGCGCCAGCAGGTCCACGGTTCCGCCCGGCGGATAGGCCGCGACGATCGTGACAGGCTTCTTCGGGAACGCGTCGGCTGCGGCGACGCCGGCGGCGGGACCGAACAGCAGGGCGGTCACGGACGCTACGAGGGCGATGAAGTTCACTGGCTTGTCTCCTTGAAGTTTGAAAGTCGAACGGTCGCGGGGTAGCGGCCTTACGCCGCCCTGGCCAGAAGCGATTCGGCCGCTGAGCCGATGTCGATCCCTTGCTGCACCAGCGTGCGCTGGAGCGTGCGGATGTCGAGCGCGGCCGGGCTGGTGCCCTCGGCAGCGGAGAGCGCCGCACCGATGCCAGCGATCTGGCCGGTCGCCAGGCAGCAGTACTGGCCGCGCGTCCACATGTCGGCATCGTGTGTGACGGACAGCACGCGCCCGCCGACCACCATGCCCTCCACCCGATTGGGCGTGAACACGCGCCAGGGCAGTTCGTACCACGTCAGGTCCGTCACCGCGGTGCGATAGACAGAGTCGTTGGGCGCGCCCTCGCCGCCGTCGGCCTTGTGCCAGTCTCTCCCGGCGGCCATGTGGCGCCACACCCGCAGCACGCTGTCGTCGAAGGTGCGCTGGGTCAGAAGATCCTCCTGCGGCAGCACGTACGGGCCGCGCACCCGCCGGGTTTCGCGCACGCCCACCGTGGGCGAGGAGTCGATGACGTAGGCGTTCTCGAAACCCGGGATGTACTTGCGGATAACCTTGCGCAGCTGCCGGTTCTGCAGGCGCGCCTGCGTGTCGGCGCGTGAGATGTCCCACGCGTTCGTCCCGTCTACACCGTACACCCGCGAGTTGTTCACTGTGACGATGCCGCGGGCGACATCGATGCCTTCGAAGCGCAGGTAGTGCACCTCTTCGGGCAGTTCACCGGCGGCGCGCGCCTTCTCGGCAATGTGGAAGAAGCCGGACAGGCGCACCAGGCCCTTCTCTGGCGCAATGATGTGGAAGTTGGGATCAGCCGTGAAATATTCCTTGGGCTGGCTGCGGCAGTACTCGATAACCTTGTCAAGGTCGACCCCACCGAGGCGGAACAGCACGCTCATGGGCCGCATCTTGTTGTCGCTCTCTCGACCCTTGACGTACTCCGCGCCGGCGGCGGCGGCCACGTCGGCGTCGCCGGTCGCGTCCACGACTGTGCGGGCCAGGATAGCCTGCCGGCCCGACTTGTTCTGAATGATCACACCCTTGATGCGCGAGCCGTCCATGATCGCGTCCTCCACCCAGGTGTAGTTGAGAACCTCGACGCCGGCTTGCGTCAGAAGCTCACTGGACAGCTGCTTGAAGCCTTCCGGATCGAACGGGAAGGTAGGACCGCTGATGTTGCCCTCGCCGCGCTGCGCCAGTTCGAGGGCGATCTCGCGCGCCACGCCGGTCATGCGGCTGACGGGAACGTTCCAGGTGTTCATGATCACGGCTGTGGCGGCGCCGCCCAGGAATGCGTTGCGCTCCAGGACCATGGTCTTAGCGCCGGTGCGCGCGGCGCCGAGGGCGGCGCCCACGCCGGAGACGCCGCCGCCACAGACGAGTACATCCACCTCGCGAACGATGGGTGTTTGCCGCGGCGGCTCGACGAGGTAACCCTCCTGGCTGTGAATCGAGGTCGGTTGCATGGGGGGATCTCCTTCAGTGGTGGTGACGGGCTAGCGCGGCGTGTGCCCGCGCTGGTAGGAATTCAGGGTGGCCTGATAGGACAGGCGGACGTGCTCGCAGGCCGCGGCTTCGGCCGCTTGCGGGTCGCGCGCCTTGACGGCGGCCAGAATGAGGCGGTGCTCGCGGATAGCCGCGTCGCGGCGTTGCGAGTCGGCGGCCAGCGCCGAACGGCGTGACAGAACGATCTGCCCCTTGAGCGATTCGAGGATGGCGATCAGGCGTGCGTTGCGGGCCGCAGTGAGCAAGAGCGTGTGAAAAGCTGTCCCCACTTGCGCCCATTGCGCCCAGTCATGCTCCGCCTCATAGCGGTCGCATAGGCGCGCCAGTTCCTCTATCTCATCGTTCGTCGCGCGGACGGCCGCATGGCGGGCAGCCATGCCCTCGAGGGTTTCCCGTAACTCGAAGAGCTCGCGCAGGTCTTCCAGCGAACGCCGGGGCACGAAGTAGCCGCGGCTGGGCACGGCCTCTACCAGACCCTCTCGCGCAAGCAGTTTCAGCGCTTCGCGCACGGGTGTCCTGCTCATGCCCATGTGCGAGGCCAAATGCACCTCGAACAGGGGTGCCCCAGGTTCGTATTCGCCTTCCAGGATGGCTTCCCGCATGCGCTGATAGGCGCTGCTGGCCAGATCGTCCGTCTTTATTCCTCGCACTGTCGACCGTGTGTATACATCATGTCGACAGTGTGCATGCGCCCGGACGCAGTCGTCCAGAGGGCACGGCTCGGGGTTTACCCGAGAAGCGCGAAGCCTGCGCGACATCGGGTGCCGCCGACGTGATCAGCGGCGACAACATGCCGGAAAGGGCAAGCCGCTGGGGAAGGAGCGCTGGGCGGGTCGTGGACAGCGTTGGCGGACACACCCTGGCCCACGCCCGATCGCGCATCGGTTACGGCGGGTCGTCGTGAGCTGGCTATGTCCGCAACTTCTGGCGCTCGTACTTTTAAGAGCCGAAGCCAACTTTCCAGAAAGACCAGATCTCTTGCGTCGTATTGCGTATCACAATCTCGCGCTTTGAATCGTGCGCTCGAACCGGGCACAGCCAGGCAACGCCGATTACGCGAAGGGATGGGAGCGGTTCCTTGAAGTCGCCGCCTGCCTCGACGCGCGGCGGGTTGTCGTCTATGGGCTGGAACAGCGCAAGATCAATGCACTGCGCTCGTTGCAGTCGTTGCGCGGTCGCATACAGCCTCTGGTCGTACCAGTCGCAGCTGGCGTGAAGCCAGTCGCATTGAGTATCCCCACCGCTTCCTGCATGCACCTGCTGTTCATCCGCCATCCGAGTGCGTTCTTCGAGTGCGGGGAATGGGGCAAAGTGGTGCATCAGTTCTGCCGCGAGGCAGCCTGAGGACACGCATAGCCGGCGAGGGCTGCTTCCGGCCACGCGCGACCGTCAGCCTTGAAGAGGACGCCACCTTGGGCCGAGTCGCCGAACATGGGATTCCTTCGTCCGTTCAGATGCGGGTGAGTACTCCCGCGTCCGCATCGTTGTCGGACTCCGGCGCTTGCCCGAACACGGCGGCGAAGCGGCGGCTGAAATTGAGCAGGCGCTCGTAGCGTCCGAAGGCCGGGTAAGCCTCGATGTTGTTCTCCAGCGCGAAGGCCACCTGCGTGATCCGGGAGTGGCGGGTCGGCAGCATCCGTTCCTGGCGCACGGTGACTTCGCCACCGACGTCGAAGATGTACGCCGTCACGTACGCCGGCTCCTCGCTGCCTCCCCGGAACTTGCGGAACAGGATCGTGCGCAGGAACAGTTCCCCCGACTCGCTGGTGATGAAGCGGTAGACGAGGCGACTGCGCAAGTGCTCGTCGAGGAACTCGACGCCGATCCCGTGCCGGCTCACGTCCAGGATCGCAGTGGGTTCCGTGGGGGAGTCCACCAGCACGCAATAGCGCGCGCCGTCGAAGTGCCTCGCGTGGGCCTGTTCGTCGTTCAGCATCCCAATGGGCTGCCGCTGAAGCGCATGCCATCGGTCGCAGAAGTAGAAGTCCGCCATGGTGAACCCGACACTTCCACCCTAGCCACTTCGGCTGGGGTCGAAAAGCGCTCGATGGCGGAGCCTGGCTTCTGTTTGACGACCTATTGAGCATCGTCAAGGAGGAATGGCCGGAGGGGCAACACACGCGGCCGGAGCGCGCCGCGAAAGTAGCGCTAAAGCACTGATGGCCCCAGCGCGCGACGGTGATCGGTGCCGCTGTTACTCGGGCGACGCGTAGTGCACGTACGACTCGCGGACCATGCTGTCCGCATCGAAGAACAGCACCTCCACGACATGCGTGCCCGTGATGCCCTTGTAGTGGATCGCGATGCTGTCGACACCGCGCAGCACGTCGAGCACGGTGAACTTGATGTGGTCGAAGACCTCGAAGCCCTTCTTCACGTATTCGCGCAGTGCCGCCTTGCCTTGCACGGTGCCGCTGGGGTCATGGCTCAGCCGCGCTATCAGCGGGGAATGGAAGATCACGTCCTCGGTGTAGAACGCCAGCACGCGATCGAGGTCCTTCGACTCGAACGCGGCGACCCAGCGCTTTACGTAGTCAGCCGTCTTCTCCATCGTCAGCATCGGCGTCTCCTCTGAGCGGGGTTGTGCGCGCGGCCCGATCCAGGCCGAGCGTCCGGCAAGTGTGCCACGGGTTCACGTCCGCAGACAGCCCCTCCTCACCGCCGCCCCTGGAACGCCTCCTTCGAGGTCCTGCCGAAGCCGTTCTGCCGCAGCAGCTCGCGTTCGATGTACCGGCTCAGGTGCGCGCGCAGCTCCGGCACGGCGTCGCCGTCGCAGTAGACGTCCGGAAACTTGTACGAGAGCCACGCGTACAGGCTCACGTCCTTGGTCAGGAACTCCGCTTCCTCCAGGAAGCCGGGCTGCCGGTCCTGCAGCCAGCCGCCCAGGCGGGGCAGGAGCAGCGTGCGGCCCTTCACGAAGGCGTGCAGGCACGATTCGAAATAGGCCAGCTCGTTGTCCTTGTCGTGCGCGATCGGCGCGCAGCTGAAGGTGAACTTGTCGGCGAGCGACAGCTTGCCGGCCATGCGGTCGACCACGCGCGCCAGGCCGATCTGGTCCTCCAGGGCGGCCGTCTCGAACAAGGAGCTCTTCGCCGCGATGCGCGTGGCGAAATACGACAGGATCGGCGCGATCTGCTGCGTGCCCAGGAGCTGCGCCAGCGATTCGATGTGCCACGGGCTCGGCGCGATGGCCAGCGCGGACCGCATGCGCGCCTGGGGCTCGGCGAGCATGCGGCGCACGTGGGGCAGGTCCTCCCGGTCGAGCGTGGTGACGCGGCCCTCGTCGTGCAGTCCGAAGCGCCCTGCGCGCCCGGCGATCTGCTGCACCTCCGCCGCGTTCAGCAGGCGGGTCTCGATGCCGTCGAACTTGTGCACCGTGGAGAAGATGACGCGCCGCACCGGCAGGTTCAGGCCCATGCCGATCGCATCGGTCGCCACCACGATGTCGGCCTCGCCGCTCGCGAAGCGTTCCGATTCGGTGCGGCGGACTTCCGGCGCGAGGGCGCCGTAGATCGTGGCCACGGACAGCCCCTGGGCCCGATAGCGCGCACTCAGGGTCAGCACGTCCTTGCGCGAGAAGGCGATCACGGCGTCGCCCGGCTGCAGGCCGGCCTCGGAGTGCCTGCGCCCGCGGCGTGAACCCACCGGGCTCTGTTCCAGCACGAGCGGCGTCTTGCGTTCCAGCATCACCGTCTCGTGCCGCTCGCCGATCGCGTCCAGCACCTCGACGCAGCGCTTGTGCACCGTGTCCGCGCCGCACACGTACACGTCGCACGCGGGAGCGCCGACCAGGGCGGAGGTCCAGGCCCAGCCGCGGCCGGGGTCCTGCAGCATCTGGATCTCGTCGATGACGGCGACCTCCACCTGCCGCTCCGGGTTCATCATCTCCACGGTGCAGGCGGTATGGCGTGCGCCTTCCATGAGGTCGTGTTCCTCGCCCGTGAGCAGGTTGCAGGGAATGCCCTGGGCGACCAGCCGGTCGCGGACTTCCATCGCCAGCAGGCGCAGCGGCGCCAGGTAGACACCGGAAGAGGCCTTCTTCAGCGCCTCCAGCGCATCGTGGGTCTTGCCCGAGTTGGTGGGGCCGAGCCGGAAGTGGATCGTGCGATCGAGGCTGCGTGCCAGCGGGAAGGCTTGCGGATAGTCCTTCAGGCGCACCAGTTCCTGCGCGCGCTCTTCCTCGATGCGGCGCAGCAGCTGGCCCACCGACGCCACCAGCGTGTTCTTCAGGTCCGCGCCCAGGTCCTGCTGGCGCATGCCGCGGGCCAGCGCGGATTGCAGGCCCGCGAGCAGTTCCTTGCGCTGCGCATTGGAAAGGGCATTGCCGTACTCGGCGACCAGGTCCGCCACCGCGTCGGCCATCGCCCGGCCCATGCCGGCGAGCTTGTCCGCGGCGAAGAACGCGCCGACGCGCGCGGGCAGGTTGCCCATCTCGCCAGGGTTCTTCGGGACGGGCAGGCTGCCCTGCAGCACGACGAGCGCCTGCCACTCCTGGACATCGTCCGGCGACGCGGCGAACGAGACCGGCACGGTGACGGTCTTGGTGAAGACAAGGCTACCGTCGTCCTGGTGGTGCACGTCGCAGCCATGCGCCGCCTTCGACGATTCGATGGCCGCGGCGAGACGCCGGCGCGCCTGGATCTTCGCGACGCTGCGCGCGCGGGCCGAGCGGTCCTCCGGCGGCAGGGTCTCGAGGTCCAGTGCGCGCCAGTGCGCCACCTGCTCCTCGGAAATCGCCTCCAGGACGGCGGGGTCGAACAGCATCTGCACGCTCTCCCGGCCGCCCTTGCGCAAGGTCCGGTGCAAGACCACCGGCACGCGCTGCAGCGCGGTCCATTCGTCGAGCTCCGCTTTCGTGACGTAGAGCCGCTCGAGCGCATCCTCGTAGCCGACCAGGCTCTGCTCCCAGCGGTGCTGCGCCAGCCTTTTCTCGCGCGCGCGGCGTTCGAGCTCGAGCTGGTGCGCGGCAGGCCGTTCGTGGACGGCCGGTGCAAGCTCGAAGATCCGTTGCTTTCGCTCTTCCCTGCTCGGGGCCGGCGTGTCGCCCTGCAACTGGCGCAGGCGCTCGGCGCGCTCCTCCGGCCTCCAGCGCTTCGGCTGGACGATGTCGGCGGCTTCGAGTGCCGCTGCCAGCTGCTCGCCGTTGTGCGCGAGCTGGCTCAGGAGTTCCTGCGGGCGGACAGCGTCCTCCCACGCCGCGAGGGCATGGAGGAGCGTGATGCACTGCGCCACCTGCGGGTGGCCGCCATTGCGGACGAATTGAGCAGCGAATCCGGCGTGTGCGGCGCATGCATCGACCTGGCCTTCCACTTCAGGCGTGGCTGGAGTCCGCCACAGCCCGCGCAAGCTGGAGCGCAGCTTCGGAGGGACGTCGCCGGAGCGGGCTACGCCGCGGGCGAGGAGGGCCACCTGGTCGTAGACGACCCAGTTCGGGTGGGCGAAGAGCAGGCGGGAATCGAGGGAGGCAGGGTGTTCTGCGAGCGCGAAATTCGGGGGCATCTATTTGGGGCTGGCGGCCATGACAGGCCGGATCCCGGGGACCGGGAGCTGCGCACGAGGGCAACATGCCGACTTATGGCCTGCGGCAGGATTTTCAAGGCATGCGACAGGGCCTTGCGGGCGCTGGCTCGGCGGGAGGGCGTGTACCCTCGGGGCGGGCGCATCCCGTCATCGGGGGCCGCGACGCGGCCGATGCGCACTGAGTCACCCAAGGAAAACGAGCGATGAATCAAACCAACGACGAAATCCGGCGCGCGCGCGTCCATCTCGCCGCGGCGAACCGCCTCGCGGTGTACGACGACCTGGAAGAGGGCATCGACAACCACTTCACGATGCGCGTGCCCGGCCAGGAAGACCGCTACCTGGTCCTGCCGTTCGGGCTGCACTGGTCCGAGGCCCGGGCCAGCGACCTGATCGTGTTCAACGAGGCCGGCGAGGTGCTGGAAGGCAGCGGCAGCCTGGAACTGAGCGCCCTGAGTATCCACGCCCCGCTGCACAGGCTCAGCGGCGCGAACGTGATCCTGCACACCCACCAGACCTGGGCGTTGGCCTTGAACATGCTGGAGGACAACCGCCTGCTGCCCGCCAGCCAGACGGCCGCATTCCTCACGCGCAGCATTGCCTACGACGACGGCTACACCGGCCTTGCCGCTTCGCTGAGCGAGGGGGAACGCCTGGCTTCCATCCTGGGCGACAAGCAGATCATGTTCATGAAGAACCACGGTGTCCTCGTGGTAGGCGACACCGTGGCCCAGGCGTACCGGCGCCTTTACAAGCTGGAGCGTGTCTGCCGCGCGCAGATCCTGGCCATGTCCACCGGCCGCCCCCTCGCGGTGCTGGACGAGGAGATGGTGCGGAAGGTGGAGACGCCCAACCCCCGCAACAGCCACTCGCAGGCGGAGCGCGAAGCGCTCTATTTCGCCGCGATGATGCGTGTGCTGGATCGGGAGATGCCGGGGTACGCGGAATGAGTCGGTGCTCCGAGGAAGCTCGCGCATTCCCGGAACGGGCGGGGAATTCGTGACGCTGGCGGGGGTCGGAGCTTCTTCAGTGCGAAAATGAAGGGGGCAAGGCCGCGACTGGCATTGCCCAAGCAAGGCTACTGATGAAACGCGTCGATGATTTTCGCCTGAAACTGGGCAATAGCGAGTACGTGCCGATCATGATCGGCGGCATGGGGGTCGATATCTCGACCTCGGAACTGGCGCTGGAAGCGGCGCGCCTTGGCGGCATCGGACATATTTCCGATGCCATGGTCCATGACGTGTCGGACCGCAAGTTCGACACCACGTTCGTCAAGGACAAGACCAGGACCTACAAGTTCAACATCAACAACTTGAACAAGTCGGTCGTCCAGTTCGACATGGACCGCCTGGCCGAAGCGACGCTCAATCACGTGCGTTCGACCATGGAGGCGAAGAAAGGCAACGGCCTCGTCTTCGTCAACTGCATGGAAAAGCTGACCATGAACGCGCCGCGCGAAACCCTGCGCACGCGCCTGTCCGCGGCGCTGGACGGCGGCATCGACGGCATCACCTTGTCGGCCGGCCTGCACCTGGGCTCCTTCGGCCTGATCGCCGACCATCCGCGCTTCCGCGATGCCAAGCTGGGCATCATCGTGTCGTCCGCGCGCGCGCTGCAATTGTTCCTGCGCAAGAATGCCAGGCTGGATCGGTTGCCTGACTACATCATCGTCGAAGGTCCTCTTGCGGGCGGCCACCTCGGCTTCGGCATGGATTGGGCC
>NZ_DASSVG010000072.1:0-22243 GCF_035706265.1 Ramlibacter sp.
GGCGCCGTTGGCGCCCAGCAGCACCACCAGCTCGCCGGCCTTCGCCTCCAGGCGGATGCCGTCCAGGGCGCGGAAGCTGCCGTACGAGAGCGAGACGCCTTCAAGGGACAGCATGCTCGCTCCCCAGGTAGGCGTCGATCACGGCGGGGTTGCTGCGGATCTCCGCCGGCGTGCCTTCGGCGATCTTCTCGCCGTAGTTGAGGACCATGATCCGGTCCGCCAGGCTCATGATCATGTCCATCTTGTGCTCGATCAGGCACACGGTGATGCCGTGGCGGACGAACTTGCGAATGAGCTCCGCCAGGCCCGCCGTCTCCTCCGGGTTCACGCCGCCGGCCGGTTCGTCCAGCAGCACCAGCTTCGGTTCGGTGGCCAGCGCCAGCGCGAAGGCGACGCGCTTGCGCTCCTCCTGCGAGATGTCGCCGGCCAGGCGCTGCGCGACGTGCGACAGGCCGACGAAGTCCAGCGCCTCGCGGGCCTTCTCGCGGCAGAGCCGCTCCTCCTCGCGCAGGCGCTTCGTGTCGAACAGCACGTCGACCAGGCCCGAGCGGGTGCGCAGGCGGTGGCCCACGATCAGGTTGTCCAGCACCGTCGCCATGTCGAACAGCGTGGTGCTCTGGAAGGTGCGCGAGATGCCCAGGCGCGCCACCTGGTCGGCCCGCAGCCCGGTCACGTCGCGGCCCTCGAAGACGATCGAGCCGGTGGTGGGCGCGATGGTGCCGCTCACCAGGTTGAAGAAGGTGGTCTTGCCGGCGCCGTTGGGGCCGATGATGGCGTTGACCAGGCCGCGCTCGATGGTGGTGCTGACGTCGTGGACGGCCGTGAGCCCGCCGAAGCGCTTCGTGACGTTGCGGATCTCAAGCACGGCTGGCTCCCGGTTCGGCCGCGACGGCGAGCGGCCGGGCCTGCGCGGCCTGCGCCGCCGCGCGGCGGGCGCGCCACGCCAGCCAGCTGCCGACGACGCCGTGCGGCAGGAAGATCACCAGCGCCACCAGGATCGGGCCGAAGACGATGAAGCGGTACTCCTGCAGGAACTGCAGGTACTGCGTCAGCCACGGCACGGCGATGGCGCCGAGCAGCGGGCCGAGCAGGGTGCCCAGTCCGCCCACCAGCATGTACATGGTCATGTCGAAGCTGTGCTCGACGCCTGCCAGGCCGGGGCCCAGGAAGCGCACGAAGCCGGCGTAGAGGCCGCCGGCCAGCCCGGCGTAGAACACCGAGAGCATGAAGGCCAGCAGCTTGTTGCGCATCAGCGGGATGCCCATGGCCTCGGCCAGCGCCTCGCCGTTGCGGATCGCCATGAAGGTGCGCCCCAGCAGCGAATTCACGATCCGATGCATCACGAACACGCCTGCCACCAGGAAGAAGAACACCAGGTAGTACAGCGAGCGCGGCGTGTCGAAGGCGAGCGGCCCGATGGGCGAGGGCGCCGGGATGCCGATCACGCCCACGGTGCCGTGCGTGAGGCTCTCCCACTTCTCGATCACCAGGTACATGATGTAGCCGACGCAGAGCGTGAAGATCGAGAAGTAGTGCCCCTTCAGGCGCAGCGACACCAGGCCGACGAAGAAGCCGAGCGCCGCCGCCACCACGCCGGAGAGCGCGAAGGCGATCCAGAACGGCACCTGGTAATCCACCGTCAGCAGGCCCACGGTGTAGGCGCCCACGGCCATGAAGCCGCTGTGCGCCAGGTTGAACTGCCCCGTGTAGCCGGTGATCAGGTTCAACCCGATGGTGGCGATGGCGAAGATGTAGGCGGTGGACATCACCGTGAGGTGGTAGTCGTTCTTCGCCACGAAGGGGAACACGAGCCCCAGCACGCACAGCAGCAGCCAGCCAGGCCGGCCGGTGAGGTATTTCGCCATCAGTGCGCTCCCCGCGCGAACAGGCCCTGCGGGCGCAGCGACAGGATCGCCACCAGCAGCACGAAGGCGATGATGTCCTTGTAGTCGGCCGAGATGTAGAAGGCGCCGAAGCTCTCGGCGAAGCCGATGATCAGCCCGCCGACGATCGCCCCCGGCACGCTGCCCATGCCGCCCAGGATGATGATCACGAAGGCCTTGGTGATCACCAGGTTGCCCATGGCCGGATAGACCAGGTTGATCGGCGCGTACAGCGTGGCGGCCACCGCGGCCAGCACGCCGGAGATGGCGAAGGTGAGCATCGAGACCTTGTTGGCGTCGATGCCCACCAGCGAGGCGCCGTCGCGGTTCTGCGCCATCGCGATGATGGTGGAGCCCAGCACGGTGCGGGTGAGGAACAGGTGGAGCGCCACCATCAGGCCGAAAGCCGCGGCCACGATCAGCAGGCGCTGCGCCGGCATGGTGAGGCCGGCGAACTCCAGGATGCCGGTGTAGGGCGTCTGCATGCGCTGGAAGTCCGCGCCCCAGATCGCCTGCGCCGCCGCCTCCAGGAACAGCAGCACGCCGATGGCCGCGATCATCGGATGCAGGCCCGAGGCGTCGCGCAGCGGATGGAACACCAGCCGCTCCGCCAGCGTCGCCAGCGCCGCCACGCAGGCGGCGGAGCCGAGCATCGCCAGCCAGTAGTTGAGGCCGAACGCGTTCATCAGGTGGAAGGAGACGAACGCCCCCGCCATGTAGAACGCGCCGTGGGCGAAGTTCGGGACGTGGAGGATGCCGTAGACGAGGGTGAGGCCGAGGGCCACCAGGCTGTAGATGCCGCCCAGGGTCAGCCCGTTGAGGACTTGCTGAAGAAAGAGATCCATGAGGCGCGACAACGAGCGCGCCGTGGCGCGCGGACTGCAAACCGCGCGAATGTAGGCAGGGGTGGGGGGAGCGTCAATCGCACGCGGGACGCATGCGGGTCACTTCGAGGGTTAGCCCGGAGCCGCAGGCCCCTGGTGCTGTCACCTGTGCGTCTTTCGCATCATTTCGGGTTAGCGCGTTCGTGTGCGTACGGCCCGCGCCTGGCGGTGATCGGGAGCGTGCCGCAGCGCGTGCGGGTCAGGAAGTGCGCAGGTCCTGCATCACCGCGTCGTAGATCGCATCGGCGGCGTCCTGCGCCACCTGCACGCGCATGCGCTGGCGCTCCAGGGCCTCGAGGCCATCGGGTCGCAACCGGTGCCCCGCCAGCGTCTTCAGGCGCTCTTCCTCCTCCATCAGGGCGCGGTGCGCGTCCATCCAGTCGACCAGGGTGAGCCTGGCCTGCGTGGTGGTCGGCGGCGCGGGCGCGGGAGCGGCCGTTTTCATGAGAAGCCTCCGGGACCTTTGAAGAAATTCCATGCTTCAAAGTGTGTCCGCGCCTGTCGACTTGTAATACGGGCGCAGGTGCCGGATGAAAGGCACGAAGGTGCCGATTCAGCCGCCGCGGAGCGCCGGCGGGTGGCGGGGGAGCCTGCCCGGCCGCCTAGGGCAGCGACGCCTCGGCGAAGGACCTCGCCTCGGAGGGCAGCTGCAGCGCGATCCCGAGCTGGCGCGCGATCTGCGACAGCGAGAAGATGCCGCGCACCTCGCGGGCGCCGTCGGCGCCGCCCTGCACCACGATGGCATGGTGGCGCCGGGCCCGCTGCAGGCTGGCCACCACCTGGCCCACGTGCGCCGATTGCACCACGCGCAGGTCGAAGGCCTCCAGCCGCTCGGCGGGCGTCATCACGTCGGCCACCAGGATCTCGCCGTGGCGGATGCGGCGCTCCTCGGCCACCGCCACCGGCTTCTCGCCCAGGATGTCGTTGGTGGTGATGATGCCGGCCAGCACCTGGCGCTCGTCCAGCGCGAGCAGCATGCGCACGCCGCGCTGGACCATGAAGGCATGCGCCCGGTCCATGGTCTCCTGCGGCGAGATCACCGCGGCGGCGACGCGGCGCAGGTCGGTCATCACCAGCAGCGCCGGCGAATCGAGGGTCACGCCCTCCTGGCCGAGTTCGGGGCGGCTGACGCGGATGGGCCCGATCCGGGGCAGGACGGGCAGGGCAGCGTAAGGCATGGGGGTACTCCTTGTCCTGCCCCACGATGCCTGCACCCGCCTGACCGGACCCTGACCCTCGCGCCTGATCCTGCGAGGTAGTCCGCAGCCTACGCCGGCCGTCTGCGCCTGCCGGACATGCGCCCGGCCGGCTGGCCCAAGAATTCGCCTGCCGAAGTAGAAGGAGCCAACATGCCCGACCCCACCAAGCGCCAGCAGGACCTGCAGGACGGCAAGACGCAGCACGAAGACGACCCCATTCCCCACGCCTCGGACGACACGGTGCTGGAGGAAACGGCGCGGCTGGCCCGCGAGGGCCGCAAGAAGCTCGAATCGGATCCGAAGGAAAGCGGCCCGGGTTCCTAGGCGGAGACGTCCAGCACGATCTTGCCGACGTGCTCGCCGGCTTCCATGCGGGCCTTGGCCTGCGGCAGGCCGGCGAACGGCACCACTTCGTCCACCAGCGGGCGCAGGGCCCCGGAGGCGAAGCGCGGCAGGATCTCGGCCACGAAGCGCGGCACGGCGGCGGCCTTCTGCGCCTTGGTGCGCAGCTTGTTCGAGACGCCGAACAGCTTCAGCCGTTTCGCATGCAGGGCCTCGAGGTCGAGGTCGGCATGCAGCAGGCCGTCGACATAGCCGACCATCGCCAGCCGGCCCTCGAAGGCCATGCAGCGCACGTCCTCGGCGAACACCGAGCCGCCGACGGCGTTGACCACCAGGTCGGCGCCATGCTGGCCCGTCAGCTCCAGCACCCGGGGCGCGAAGTCCGCGGCGCGCGCCAGCAGGCCGTGCTCCAGGCCCAGGGCCTGCAGGCGATCCAGCTTGGCCTGCGAAGTCGAGGTGCCGATCACCCGCCCGCCCAGGGCCTGCCCCATCTGCAGCGCGGCGACGCCGACGCCGGAGGACACCCCGTTCACCAGCAGCCACTCGCCGGTCTTGAGGTCGCCCTGCAGCACCAGCATGTCGAAGGTGACCAGCCAGGTGAGCGGAATGCTGGCGGCTTCGTGCCAGGAGAGCGGGGTCGGCACCGGCATGGCCTCGGCCGCATCGAGCAGCGCGTACTCGGCGAAGGCGCCGCTGCAGCGGCCCATCACGCGCTGGCCGACCAGGAAGGCGTCGACGCCGCTGCCCAGCGCCGCCACCTCGCCCGCGCATTCGCCGCCGACCGCTTTCCAGTTGCCGGGGGCCCCGTGCAGGCCGTGCCCGGCGACGAATTCGCCGCGATTGAGCGAAGCCGCATGCACGCGCACCAGCAGCTGCCCGGGGGCGGGCTGCGGCACGGCCACGTCGCGCTGTTCCAGTTGCGCGCCCTGCGCGCCGAGCTGCATCCACCAGGACTGCATGATCGCCTCCTCTGCTGCGCCGGCCGGCTTCGATGCCGGTCCGCCTGAAGCTGGCAATGTACCAGCGCGGCGTGCGCGCAACAGGAACGATCCGTTCAGCTTCGGTTCATGCAGGCGGGCGCACGATCAAGGCATTCCAACGCAGGAGCCTTCCATGACCCGCTTCCTCTCCGCCCGACCGCTGCTTGCCGCCACCATCGCCGTCGGCGCCTTCGCCGTGGGCTCCGCGGCCCACGCCCGGACCGACGTGTTCCTGAACATCGGCGTTCCCAGCCCCTACGTGCAGCCGGCGCCGGTCTATGTGCAGCCGGCGCCGGTGTACGTGCAACCCGAGCGGGTGTACGTGCAGCCGCAGCCGGTGTACGTCCAGCCGCGGCCGATCTACATCGACGGGCACCGCCACGGGCGCCACGACCACCATCGCCACGGCGTGCGCGGCGACGCGGACCGCGACGGGGTGCCGAACCGCTTCGACCGCGCCCCGCACAACCCGTGGCGGCGTTGACCGCGATGGCGCCTGCGCTTTCCCGCGCAGGCGCGCGCGCCTGACCGTCAGCCGGCCATCCTGCCCGCGAGGTCCTGCGCCTGCTGCAGGTGGGTGCGCAGGGTCGGCAGGGTCCTGTCGATGAAGGCCCGCAGGTCGGGATCGGCCACGCTGCTGCGGCTGCGCTCGAACTCCGCGATCGTCGCCATGTGGTCCGCCACCCCGGTGGTGCGCACGAACTCGTGATCGAAGTCGGCGCCGGAGGCGCGATTGAGCGTGGCGATCTTCTGCTGCAGCGCCGCGGGCATGCCGGGCGCGACCTTGTGGCCCTTGCTGGTCACCATCGCCATCAGCTGCTGGTTGGCCGCGGTGTGCTGGTCCAGCAGCATCTGGGCGTAGCCGCGCACCTGCGCGTTGCTGGCCTTGGTGAGGGCCAGGCGCGCCGCCTCCACTTCGTACATGCCCGCGCCGGCGGCCACCGCGATGAAGTGCGTGTCGGCGGCGTTGAACTGCACCGCCGGCGTGGCCCCCATGACCATCGTCGTGCTCGGGGCCGGAACCACCGCCACGGTTTCCGGCGTGGTCACCGTCGCCACGCGCTGCGTGCTGCAGGCGGCCAGCGCCGCCAGGGATACGATGCCCAGAGTCAAGGTAAGGGAAGTCTTCATTGCTAGCGCTCCTTTGCAGCGCCATGTTGACCAGCCGGAACGACCATCGGACGTAGTGCGGCACGGAAGCGCGATGTAGGAAATCCCTTGCGAGGGGCGGGCCGTACGGGGGGACGCTGGCGCGCGGCGATCACAACATCGCGAGCGGCGTGGGGCCCTCGGGCGGCGCGAACAGGCCATCGAGTTCCGCCAGCTCGTCGCGCGCGAGCGGCCGCTGCAGCGCCGCGAAGTTCTCCTCCAGCCGCTGCGCATGGCCGGTCTTCGGGATCGCGATCACGTCCTGCGCCAGCAGCCAGGCGAGCGCCAGCTGCGCCGGCGTCATGCCCCGTGCGCGGGCGAAGGCGACCAGCTCGCGCCGGCGCAGCAGCCGCGCCTGGTCCAGCGGCGAATACGCCATCAGCGGCACGTGCCGCTCGCGCAGCGCCGGCAGCAGGTCCCACTCGACGCCGCGGCAGCCGAGGTTGTAGAGCACCTGGTTCACCTGGGCCGCCTCGCCGCCGGGCAGCGACCACAGGTCCTCCATCCACTGCGGGTCGAAGTTGCTCACGCCCCAGTGGCGGATCTTGCCTTCGCGCTGCAGCGCCTCGAAGCCTTCCACCGTCTCGGCCAGCGGCACCTCGCCGGGCCAGTGCAGCAGGTACAGGTCCAGCGTGTCGACGCGCAGGCGCCGCAGGCTCGCCTCGCACGCGCGGCGCATCGCGCGCGGCGCCGCGTTGTGCGGATAGACCTTGCTCACGAGGAAGACCTCGTGGCGGCGGCCCGCGATCGCATCGCCCACCAGCCGTTCCGAGCGGCCGTCGCCATACATCTCCGCGGTGTCGATCAGCGTCAGGCCGAGGTCGAGGCCGCGGCGGATGGTCGCGATCTCCTCGGCCCGCTGGCGCGGGTCGTCGCCGATGTTCCAGGTGCCCTGGCCCAGGGCCGGCACCGTTTCACCGCAGGGCAGCGTGAGGCGTTTCATGCGTCCAGTTCGGGATAGTGGCGGAAGATGCCCTGTTCGTTGAAGGGCAGGCGGCGTTCGCTCGCGAGATAGGCCGCGAGCCGGCGCTGGCGCGGCACGCCCGCATGCAGGGCGGCGACGCCCGGCGCCTTCTTCAGCACGCGGCGGGTCGCCTTCGGCAGCGCGTAGAGCAGGCCTTCGACCACCTGGAACACGGACAGGTCGACGTAGCTCAATCGACCGTCTACCATGCGCGGCACCTCGCGCGCGCCGTTGCCGGGATTGCGCTGCAGCACCGCCTCGAACCAGGCCATGAACTTCGGCAGCCGCTCGCGCCGGAAGTCCTGCGCGCGCCGCAGCGCCTCGGCCTGCTGGTCCTCGTAGTAGAGGCTGCTGGCGATGGGATGGTGCAGGTCGTGCACTTCCTGCACGAAATCGGCGATCGTCAACTGGATCTGGTGCGCCCACAGGCGGTCCGCCTCGCGCTGCGGCACCAGCCCGAGCCGCGGGCCGAGGTACAGCAGGATGGCGGCGGTCTGTCCCACCACCGTGCGGCCGTCGACGAGGAACGGGCAGGCGAAGGGCGGCCGCGGCACCGACGCATCCTCCAGGTAGTGGAGCATGGCCGGCAGGCCGAGGCCCTGCTGCGGCTCGCCGCGGCAGACGTCGATGTACTCCGCGCCGGCCGCCTCGAGTGCCAGCCGCACGAATTCGCCCCGTCCCGGGATGCCGGGCCAGTAGTGCAGTTCGTAAGCCATGCGGAACTATAGGGAGAAGGCGTAACCCGGTGGCGTTCAGGGCGAGCTCTCTTGACGCCCCCAGGAGCGGATGGCACAACGCCGGGGCTCGAACGCCGTCTTTCCCCCACCACTCCAGATCGAAAGACCTTATGCGCGCACCCAAGCCCCTCGCTTTCCTTGCCCTGCTCGGCCTTGTGGCCGCGGGCAGCCTGTACGCCCAGCAACCCGCGCCGTCCGACGGCAAGCCCGCGCCCTCGTGGCAGCAGGGCCGCTCGGCCGCGCAGGAGAAGTCGCCGCTGCACCCGATCGCGCCGATCCTCACCGGCCGGCCCGCGAGCGAGTTGCCGATCAACAAGCTGAAACTGCCGCCCGGCTTCAAGGTGGAAGTGTGGGCCGACGGCATCCCCGAAGCGCGTTCGCTGGCGCTGGGGGACAAGGGCACGGTGTTCGTGAGCAACCGCAACCTCTCGGACGTGTACGCCGTGACGGACCGCAACGGCCAGCGCGAGGTGAAGAAGGTCCTCAGCGGCCTCAAGTCGCCCAACGGCGTGGCCTTCAGCAAGGGCACCCTGTACGTCGCCGAGCGGCACCGCATCACCCGCTACGACGGCATCGAGGACCACCTGGACAGCCCGCCGCAGGGCAAGGTGGTGATCGACAACCTCGACCCCAGCAACCAGCCCGGCCATTTCTGGAAGTACCTCGCGATGGGGCCGGACAACAAGCTGTACTTCAACATCGGCGCCCCCGGCAACATCGTGATGCCCAACTACATGCAGGCCACGGTGATGCGCGTCGACCCGAACACCGGCAAGCTGGAGACGGTGGCCTCCGGCGTGCGCAACTCGGTGGGGATGGACTTCCATCCCAAGACCAAGGAACTCTGGTTCACCAACCACGCGCGCGACTGGGTGGACGACGACACGCCCAACGACACGCTGCACCGCGTCTCGAAGAAGGGCATGCACTTCGGCTATCCATTCTGCCACCAGGGCGACTTCGCCGACCCGGAGTTCGGCGCCAACCGCTCCTGCGCCGAATTCGACAAGCCCTACGCCAGGCTCGGGGGCCACGTCGCGCCGCTGGGGATGAAGTTCTATACCGGCCGCATGTTCCCGGCCGAATACCGCGACAACATCTTCGTGGCGCTGCACGGCTCGTGGAACCGCACGGCCAAGCAGGGCTACAACGTGATGCGCGTGGTGGTGGACAACAAGGGCGGCGCGAAGATGGTGCCCTTCCTCGAAGGCTTCCTCGAGAACCCGACGGCCGATCCGCCGATGTGGGGCCGCCCGGTCGACGTGCTGCAGCTGCGTGACGGCTCGCTGCTGGTTTCCGACGACTACAACGGGGTGATCTACCGCGTGAGCTATGCGAAGTAGGGCGGCGCTCGCCGCCCTCCCCGGCGTGCTGGCGCTCGCCGCCGCGCACGCCGAGGTCGATCCCCAGCTCTGTTTCGCCTGCCACGGTCCGAACGGCAATTCGGTCAATGCCGCCGTGCCGGCGCTGGCCGGCCAGCCGGCGCAGTTCATCGGCACCCAGCTGATCATGTTCCGCGAGAAGCGGCGCACCGATCCGCAGATGTCGCCGGTGGCGGCGCCGCTGACCAACCCGGAGATCCTCGCCCTCGGCAAGTTCTTTGCCGCGCAGCAGCGCGCCGCACCGGCGCAGAAACCGAGCGAGGCGGTGATTGCGGCCGGCCGCAAGCTGGCCGAAGACTACAACTGCGTGGTCTGCCACGGCCCGGCCCTCCACGGCCAGCAGCACATCCCGCGCCTCGCCGGCCAGCAAAAGGAGTACCTGCGCACGCAGCTGCGCGGCTTCAAGGCCGGCACGCGCTTCGACATGGACGGCAACATGACGTCGGCCGCGCAGCGCCTGCAGCCGGCGGACATCGACGTGCTGGCGGACTACATCTCCGGGCTGGAATAGCTCGCGCGTATTGGTTCGGACATCGGCCGCATGTTGGAGGAACCCGCGCGGCCGGTAGGGGATGCACGCGCGCGGCGCCGTCGCACTAAGCTGCGCGCTGCGGATCCCCGCGACACGAGGTGCTGACATGAAGCGTGCGGTGATGGCCCTCCTCTGCATTGCGGCCCTGGCCTGGCCGCTCACGGCTGCGGCCGACGGCGGGGGTGGAGGCGGCGGTGGCAGTGGCGGCGGTGGCGACATGGCCAGCGCCGTGCGCAACACGGATCCCGACTACCGGGCCGGCATGGACGCCGTCGCCCGCAAGGACTGGAAGCAGGTCGTGACCAGCATGGACGCCTACGTCAAGCGCAAGCCCGACGACGCCGACGCCTGGACGGAACTGGGCCACGCCCACCGCCTCACCGGCAGGATCGACGCTTCGCTCGAGGCGTACGACAAGGCGCTGAAGATCGACCCGCGCCACCGCGGTGCCCACGAATACCTGGGCGAGGCCTACCTGCAGATGAACGACCTGCCGCGGGCCGAGGAGCAGCTCAAGGTGCTGGACAAGCTGTGCTTCTTCAGCTGCGAGGAGTTCCGCCACCTGAAGGCCCACATCGGCGAGTACAAGAAGACGAAGCAGGCGGCCGGCTCCTGAAGCGGCGGACAATGGCGCGGTGAGCCTCCACCGCCTCTACCTCGCCGGCCCCGACGTCTTCCGCCCCGATGCCGCCGCGCACGGGCGCAGGCTGGTGGCCCTGTGCGCCGAACACGGCTTCGAAGGCGTGTTCCCGCTCGATGAATCGCTGCCGCAGGGCCTGTCGCCGCAGGCCCTGGCGGCCCACATCTACCGGGCCAACATCGCCCACATCGAGCGCTGCGACGCCGTCGCCGCCAACCTCGATTTCTTCCGCGGCCCCGAGCCGGACAGCGGCACCTGCTTCGAGGTGGGCTATGCCGTCGCGCGCGGCAAGCCGGTGGTGGGCTACGTACCGGAGGAGGGCACGTTCGCCGAGCGGATCCGGCGCCGCCATCCGCAGGCGGCCGGGCCGGGGCAACGCGATGCGCGCGGCTGGGAGCTGGAGGAGTTCGGGCTGCCGCTCAACCTGATGCTGGCCGTGCCCTGCCGCATCGTGGTGGGTGGGCTGGAGGCGGCGCTGGCGGCGCTGCGCGAGCGACTGGCGCGCCCGGCGTGAGGCGGCAGGCCTGAAGCCCGAGGGCCGGCGCGCCGGCGCGCGCTGGGGGATTCCACGCGCCTCGCTCCCCACTCTTGGGGGCTGACACGCAGCCGGCCACCGGCACCAAGGTGCCGCTGCAGCGTGCCGGCAGCGAGAGGAACGGGCCTGGAGCGGCCCTGCGCCGGCGCGCCTTTCCTGGGCGGCCAGCCCGCCTGCCGCGGCCCGGCCGCCGGCACCTTGGTGCCGCTGCCCCGTGCTGGCCCGCATCCTGCATCGTCCCTGGTGCGACGCCGCCGCACCGGCCGCGTCGCACGAGCAAGGGAAACCGAGAGAAGCGAATCAGCCCCGCCGGAAGCGCCAATCCTGCATGCCCTGACCGGCATGGCACTTTCGGTGGGGCGCCTTTTTCGCCCTTCCGGTCCAGCAACCAGCAGGCAAGCATGGCAGACCGTCGCGAACTGGAAGAAGACTTCATCGCCGAATCCCGGGTCTTCGTCGGCCTGTTCGGCAACACCTACCGGGCGCAGATGCAGTGGGCCCTCGACGTGATGCCGCCCGAATGCGCCGAGCACTACATCGAATCGTGGTGGCAGGGCCGGCAGGCGGCGCTGCGCTACCTGCGCTGGCTGGCCCAGCGCCTGCGCGAGGACGCCGGCAGCGAGGCGGGCGCCTGGCTCGATCGCTTCACCAGCACCAGCGGCGCCGTGCTGCACCACATGGAGCAGCGCCGCCCCGATCCGCACTGAGGCGGAAGCCGGCGGCGCGGGCGGGCCCTCCGCCCGGGATCCGGACGGACACAACAGACACGCGGCCGGACTCCTGACCTACAAGACGCGGCGGCCAGCCGTGCCAACGTGCTCGCAGGAAGTTCGCGCACCTGCGCATCCCAGGCATGAAGCCGAGCACGATCCATCGCGGCGCCGTCGCCCAGGCGCCCGCTGCGCGTTGCCCCCCGGGCAGCGAGTACCAGGCGCTGTTCGACGCCACCGACGAGGGCTTCTGCATCCTGCAGATGCTGTTCGACGCCGCCGGCGTGCCGGTGGACGGCTTCTTCCTGCAGGCCAATCCCAGCTTCGAGCGCCAGAGCGGCCTGCGCGGGGTGATCGGCCGGCACATGAGCGAGCTGCCGATGGCCGGCGACGAGGAGCACTGGCTGCGCGTGTTCGGCGGCGTGGCGCGCACCGGCCACGCGGTCCACATGAGCGACCGTTCCGAGCCGCTCGGCCGCTGGTTCGACGTCCATGCCTTCCGCATCGGCGACCCGGCGCAGGCGCTGGTGGCCGTGCGCTTCAGCGACATCACGCACCGCCGGCGCGTGGAAGAGCGGCTGGGCAGCGTGCGCCGCATCCGCACGGTGGGCGTGCTGTTCTGGGGCGAGGATTTCCGCCTGGTCGACGTGAACGACGGCTTCGTCGAGATGTCGGGCTATCCGCGCGAGGAGGCGATCGGCCTGCGCTGGCAGCAGCTGACGCCGCCGGAGTTCCACTCCGTCTCGCGTGACGCGGTGCAGCAGGTGCTGCAGCTCGGCGAGACCACGCCGTACGAGAAGCAGTACATCCGCAAGGACGGCACGCGCTGGTGGGGCCTGTTCGCCGCCCGCCGCATCGGCGACGAGGTGGTCGAATTCGTGCTCGACGTCACCGACCGCAAGCGCGCGGAGGAGGCCCTGCGGCAGGCCGACCGGCACAAGGACCAGTTCCTCGCCACGCTCGCGCACGAGCTGCGCAATCCGCTGGCGCCGATCCGCAACGGGCTGCAGATCCTGCGCCTGAGCCTGCCGCGCGAGGCCGAAGCGCCCCTGCGCACCATCGCCATGATGAACCGCCAGCTCGACCACCTGGTGCGGCTGGTGGACGACCTGCTCGACGTGGCGCGCATCGGTGCCGGCAAGGTGCGCATCGAGCGCGAGGTGGTCTCGCTGCGCGAGGTGCTGGCGCGCAGCGTGGAAGCGACCCAGGCCGCGATCGATGCCCGGCGTCACCGGCTGGACGTGGACCTGCGCTGCGACGACTGCAACGTGGAGGGCGACAGCGACCGGCTGGCGCAGGTGTTCTCCAACCTGCTGTCCAATGCCGCCAAGTACACGCCGCCCGGCGGCCGCATCCGGCTGGAGCTGAGCGCGGAAGGCGAGGAGGCCGTGGTGTCCGTCAGCGACACCGGCATGGGCATCCCCAAGGAGCAGCAGGAGCGCATCTTCGAGCTGTTCTCGCAGGTGGGCGACCACGAGCGGCATGCGGAGGGTGGGCTCGGCATCGGCCTGTCGCTGGTGCAGAGCCTGGTGCGCCTGCACGGCGGCAGCGTGCAGGTGGAAAGCGAAGGAGCCGGGAAGGGGTGCCGCTTCACGGTGCGGCTGCCCCGCGCCGCCGCGCCGCTGCAGGACGCCAGGGCCGACGCCGAAGCGCCGGTCCCCGCGCGCCCTTGCCGCATCCTGATCGCCGATGACAATGCCGATGCGGCCGATTCGCTCGCCATGCTGCTGGAGGCCGAGGGGCACGCGGTGGCCACCGCGCTCGACGGCGCGCAGGCGGTCGAGCGCGTGCAGGAGTTCCAGCCCGACGTCGCCTTCCTCGACCTCGGCATGCCGGTGATGGGCGGGCTCGAGGCCGCGCGCCGCATCCGCGGCCTGCCGGCCGGCGGGCGGGTCCGCCTCGTGGCCCTGACGGGCTGGAGCCAGGCCTCGGACCGCGAGCGCACCCGTGCGGCCGGCTTCGACCTCCACCTCGTCAAGCCGCTCACCGCGCGCGCGCTGCAGGAGGCGCTGGTGCAGTTGCGCGCCTCGTGAGGCAAAAAAATGGCCCGGCGCTGGCCGGGCCGACGGTGATGCAGCGGGAGAGCTGCACCACCCCTTCAGGATTCGTGTTGTATTTGCCGGTTCGTCGTGGGGAGGGCGGCGAACTTCAGCTTGGAATGGATGCTGCGCCTTCTTCGCTGACCGGAATCTGACCGCGGAAAGCAGGAAACTACCTAATCCCTCAGGATCACTGCCGATGGAACTGCCCGACCTCCACCAGCTCGCCGTCGAAGCCATGCGCACCCGCGGGCTGCTGCCGGCCTTCGCGCCGCAGGCGCTGCAGGAAGCCGAGGCGGCCCGTGCCGCGGGCCCGCAACGCGAGGGCGCGGTCCGCGACCTGCGCGGCCTGGAGTGGTTCTCGATCGACAACGACGACACGCGCGACCTCGACCAGCTCAGCGTGGCGGAGGCGCTGCCCGGCGGCGCCGCGCGGCTGCTGGTGGCGGTGGCGGATGTCGATGCCATGGTGCGCCCCGGCGGCGCCGTCGACGGCCATGCGGGCGTGAACACGACCTCGGTCTACACCGCGGCCGGCACCTTCCCGATGCTGCCGGAACTGCTGTCCACCGACCTCACTTCGCTGCGCGAGGGCGAGGAGCGGCTCGCCGTGGTGGTGGACATGCTCGTGGAGTCCGACGGCAGCGTGGCGCAGGCGGAGATCTACCGCGCGGCCGTGTTCAATCGCGCCAAGCTCGCCTACGACGCGGTCTCGCAGTGGCTCGATGGCGAGGCGGAAGCGCCGCCGCAGGTGGAGCGCTCGGCCGCGTTGCAGGCGCAGATCCGGCTGCACGACGCGCTCGCCGAGCGGCTGCGGCAGTGGCGGCAGCGGCGCGGTGCGCTCAACGTGAAGACCGTGGCGGCGCGGCCGGTGTTCGAGCAGGGCCGGCTGGTGGACCTGCGGCCCGACGAGAAGAACCGCGCCAAGGACCTGATCGCCGACCTGATGATCGCGGCCAACGCGGCGACGGCGCGCTTCCTGGTCGAGCAGGGCTTTCCCTCGCTGCGCCGCTTCCTGCAGTCGCCGCGGCGCTGGGACCGGATCGAGGCGCTGGCGGCGGGCTACGGCACCACGCTGCCCGACGCGCCGGATCCGGTCGCGCTCGACCGCTTCCTGTGCGAGCGGCGGCGGGACGACCCCGAAGGCTTTGCCGACCTGTCGCTGCGCGTCGTGAAGATGCTGGGGCCGGGCGAGTACGCCGCCGCGCCGCCGGGCGTGGCCGGAGAGGGGCATTTCGGTTTGGCCGTGAGCGACTACGCGCACTCGACGGCGCCGAACCGCCGCTACCCGGACCTGGTGACGCAGCGCCTGCTGAAAGCCGCGCTGGCCGGCGACGCGCCGCCGTATTCCTTCGACGCCCTGGCCGCGATCGCGCGCCACTGCACGCTGCAGGAGGACAACGCCAACCGGGTGGAGCGCCAGGTGCTGAAGGCGGCCGCGGCCCTGCTGCTGCAGGACCGCATCGGCGAAAGCTTCGATGCCATCGTGACCGGCGCCGCGCCCAAGGGCACGTTCGTGCGCATCGCGCGCCCGCTGCTGGAGGGGCGGCTGGTGCGCGGCTTCGAAGGCGCGGACGTGGGCGATGCGCTGCGGGTGCGGCTGGTGGCCGTGGACCCGCAGCAGGGCTTCATCGATTTCGAACGGGCCTAGCTCGCTATCCCCGGTCGACGACGACTTCGCTGATCTGGATCGTGGGCTGCAGGTCGGTGTAGTTGGGGATATCGCCGAGGATCTCCTCGGCGTGCGGCGCGAAGGCCTTCTGGAAGGCGTCCGCCGAGTCGCAGTAGATGTGGCACATGCCGACGAAGGGCGCGGGCGCGCCGGGGCCGCCGCCGGCCAGGCCCTTGTCGACCGTGTAATACAGGCACGCGCTTCCGAGCCGCTGCTGCACCAGGGGCATGTGCTTGTCGCGGTAGTAGGCGTGGTCGAACCGGGCGCCGTCCTTGTTGGGATAGAGGACGCTGACTTTCACCATCGTGGGTCTCCTCGGGGGGTTGTCGCCGCAGGGCGGAAAGCGCGCTCCCGCGCACTGTAGCGGCGCAGGCCGCGCCGCGCCACCCACCCTTACCCGATGCAGGCCACGGCGCCGAACAGGACGATGCAGGCCAGCACGACGCCCCCCACGAGCTGCGCCAGCAGCTTCATCGCGGCGAGACGGGCCTTGGTGCTCATGGCGCCAGTGTCGGTTTGCGACCATGAACAAAGCCTGAACGAAGGGATGCAAGCAGGCGTGACAGAAGCCTGCTGTCGAAATGTTCCGCCAGCGTTTGCAGCGCTTGGCCTACAAGGCGCGCGGTGGGGATGCATGAGATTGGGTCGCCATTGCTTCTGCCAGGAGACACCCATGCCAGCAGGTTCGAACAGCAAACGCGAGCGCCAGTACGAGCACATCAAGGAAGGTTACGAGAAGCGCGGCCAGAAAGGCCGCGCCGAGGAAATCGCGGCGCGCACCGTGAACAAGGAAAGGGCGGAAGCCGGCGAGACCAAGGCCTCGCGCAGCGGAAGCTCGTCGCGCAAGAGCTCCTCGGGGAGTTCGTCCTCGCGCAGCAGCGCGTCGCGCAGCAGCTCGGGCCGGGCCAGCGCCAGCCGCGGCAGCTCCAGCCGCAGCAAGAGCAGCAGCAAGAGCAGCAGCTCCAGCAAGCCGAGCGCGAGCAGCTCGCGCCGCAGCAGCTCCGGCAGCAGCAAGAGCAGCAGTTCCAGCAAGCCGAGCGCCAGCAGCTCGCGTCGCAGCAGCTCCAGCAGCAGCCGCAGCTCCAGCAAGCCGAGCGCAAGCAGCTCGCGCCGGAGCAGCTCCAGCAAGCCGAGTGCGAGCAGCTCCCGCCGCAGCAGCTCGAGCCGCAGCAGCAGCCGCTGAAAAAGCGAAGGTCCTTCCGCGCGGAAGGACCTTCCTTCTCAGGGCGTCAGCGGCCGGAGTAGCCGTAGCGCCGTTCGGTGTTCACGTGCGCCGCGATGCGCTGGTCGCCGCTGCGCAGGATGACCTCGGCATCGCGGAAGGCGTCGGGGTCGTCGCGCCGGCGGATCGTGTAGCGGCCCGCGTAGACGCCCGGCCGCACTTCCTGCAGCGGCAGGTTGCGCACCACGTCGGGAACGTTCACCGAGACCCGTGCGCGCGGCGTGCCCTCGACGCGGAAGCGCACCACCTGGCCGGGCTCGAGGTCGTCGGCCGGCGACATCGTGAAGGCGTCCACCACGACGGCCGTGCCGGCGCCCATGGCCAGCGCCTGGAACGAAGGCGGATAGTCGAACACCACCGCCACCGGGCCTTCGCCCCAGCCCGCGCGCACCGTCATGGCCTGGCGCGGATCGATGCGTTCGTCGCGCCGGATCACGTGGGTGCCGACGTATTCGCCGGGCTCGCGTTCGCGCAGCGCCACGCGCACGCCGCTGTTGCCCAGCGTGGCGTTCATGAAGCGCGCATCGGGGGTGGCGAGCACCCGCACGCGCAGCGTCGCGCCCGGCGCCAGGCCGGCGTCCGAATCGAGCGAGAGGTTGGTGATGCGGCCGGGGTCGACCTGCGCCACGCGGTACTGCGGAGCGTATTGCGCCGCCGCCGGTTGGGCCACGAAGGCGGCGCCCAGCGGCGCCAGCACCAGCAGGGCGGCGGCCGCGTTCTTGCGAAGAGTGTGTTTCATGGAATCTGACCTCCTGGGGAATGCGGATCCATGGAGGTGAGACTAGGGCCGCCGGCGTGAACGCCCCCTGAACGCCGGCCGGACTGCGCGTAGGCGCGCTCCGGGTGCGGCCGCCGGCATCGGCCTACGCCGCCGGTCCGGCTTGCGCGCGCCCGCCTGGGCGGTTCAGCCCAGCGCGACCACGCGGTGTTCTCCTCAGGCGACGGCGCCCTGCAGGTCGGGCCACGCCGGTGCCCCGTGCAGCACGGGCGGCTGGCGCACGAGCGGCGTGCGGCCGCCGGCCACGTTGTCGATGTGCAGCGCCAGCAGCGCCGCGGCTTCCGGGATGCCGAGGAGGCAGGGTGCGTGGTCCACGTCGACCACCACCGGGCCCTCGGCGCCCTGCACCACGTCGATGCCGTACACGCTCAGGCCGAATACGCGGCCGCAGCGCAAGGCGATCTCGCGCCACTCCGCCGCCAGGGGGAGGGCGGCTCCCGATGCGCGCTCGAAAGCGAATACCTGCTCGCCGATGGCCTGCAGCCGCAGGTCGGGGCCGCGGCCGGCCACGAACTCCTGCACCAGCACCGGGTGCTCGCGCAGCGGGATGCCGACCAGGTCGTCGGGGCCGAGCGCCACCAGAGGCTTGCTGCCGCAGGAGTTGCGGTAAGGCTTCACGACCACCGGGTGCTCCGCGGCCAGGTCGCACAGCAGGGCGAAATCGGCAGTGACCCAGGAGCGCGGCACCGGCACGCCCGCGGCGGCGAGGCGGCTGGTGGCCGTGATGCGGTTCTGCGCCAGCGCGCAGGCCGGATAGGGGTTGAGGAACTGGCCGCCGCGGTCGTGCAGCACGGCGGCGACGCTGAGGGCGAGCTCGCTGTGCGACTCCAGCACGTAGAGGGCGTGGCGCGCGGACAGCCGGTCGGGGCGCAGCAGCGCCGCTTCGGGGATGCCGCGGCTCACGGCGAACCCGCGCTCGGCCAGCACCGCCATCGCCGCGAGAAAGGCCGGGCAACGCCCGGCGTGGACCTGCTCGTCGAGCAGGAAGTGGATCTTCATGGCCTCCATGCTAGAAAGGAGCCCCCGGCGCAGCGAGGGCAGGTGGTGACCGCGCACCTCGTACTGCTTGCGCGAATTGGCGGCACCTTCGTGCCTCTCCGCCCGGTCGGGTTAGATTTGTGTCCGTGCGTTTCCCTCCTCCCTCCTTCGCGCTGGTCATGGCCACCGGCATCGTCGCCGTCGCCGCCCGCCAGCAGGGCCTGCATGGCCTCGCCCTGTTCCTCTACGAATGCAACGTCGTCGCCTGGGTAACGCTTTCGCTCGCCTCCCTGTGGCGGCTGGCCCGGCGGCGCGGGGAGGTCGCGCAGGACCTCGCCAGCCTGCAGCGCGCGCCGGCCTTCTTCACCGCGGTGGCCGGCACCGGCGTGCTGGCCAGCGGCGCGCTGGTGCTGGACGTGAGCCTGGTCCTCGCCTGCGCGCTGGGCCTGCTGGCCGCCCTGCTGTGGATCGTGCTGACCTACGCCGTGTTCGCCGCCGTCATCACCAGCGAGGACAAGCAGCCGCTGGAGCGTGCGATCGGCGGCGCCTGGCTGCTGGCCGTGGTGGCCTGCCAGTCGGTGGCGGTGACCGCCTCGCTGCTCTCGGGCCAGCTGCCGCAGGCCTGGCGGCTGCCGCTCAACTTCCTCGCGCTGGGCATGTGGCTCTTCGGCGGCATGCTGTACACGTGGATCATCGCGCTGATCTTCTACCGGGCGCTGTTCCTGCGCTTCGCGCCGGCCGACCTGGCACCGCCCTACTGGATCAACATGGGCGCGATGGCGATTTCCACGCTGGCCGGCGCGCAGCTGGTGGCCGATGCGGCCCAGGCGCCCTTTCTCCAGACGCTGCTGCCTTTCCTCAAGGGCTTCACCGTCCTCTACTGGGCCACCGGCACCTGGTGGCTGCCGTTGCTGGTGGCGCTGACGGCCTGGCGCTACCTGGTGCGGCGCGACGCGCTGCGCGCCGACGGGCTGGACTGGAGCATGGTGTTCCCGCTGGGCATGTATTCGGCCTGCACCCACCACATGGACCTGCACGTCACCGGCGGGCTGCTGGCGCCGCTGGACACCGTGTTCTTCGTGCTGGCGCTGCTGGCCTGGGGCGGCACGGCAGTGGCCCGCACCTCGCTGTGGTGGCGCGGATCGCGCGCCGCCGCGCCCGTCTCCCACTGACACGCGTCGGCCGGCGCTGCGCAGGCGGCGGCGGCGCCGGACGACGGACCGCAGCGCGGCCGTCGGCCAGAATCCTCCGCATGCTGGAGCGACAGCTTTATCTCGATTGCGACGGCGTGCTGGCCGACTTCGACCGCGGCGCCGAGCAGGTGCTGGGGGTGCCGCCGCGGGTCTACGAACAGCGCCACGGCCGCGCGCGTTTCTGGGCCCGGCTGGCCGAGGCGCCCGATTTCTTCTACCGGCTGCCGTTGATGGCCGGCGCGACCGAACTGTTCGCGGCCGTGCGCCACCTGCATCCGGTGATCCTCACCGGCCTGCCGCGCGGCAACTGGGCCGCGGCGCAGAAGGTGAAGTGGGCCGCGCACCACTTCCCCGGCACCAGGATCATCACCTGCCTGGCGGCCGACAAGCGCGACCACTGTTCGCACGGCGACGTGCTGGTGGACGACACGCTGAAGTACCGCCACCTGTGGGAAGACGCGGGGGGCATCTTCGTGCACTACCAGGGGGTGCAGCAGGTGCTGCAGGAGTTGGCAGGCTTGTTCCCGCAGGGCCTCGCCAAAGCGAAGGCTTAAGGCGATGCCGGTCTGGTACGGTACCGTTCCGGGGATTATTCCTTTAGGGAATGTTCTCATCCATGGGATGGACGCCATCGCTTGCGAACCTTAGTGCTCGACTTTAAAGTCCACGGCTCAGGCATGGCAGCTCTCCCGATGTTTTCCCACTCTCCTGAACAGGCCGCGATCGCCCGCCAGATCGCGCAAGAACTCACCGCCTACGAAGACGGCCTGCGCGAGCTGCTGCTGCGCCGCTGGGATCCGGAGCTGTACCGGGCGCTCTCCGACCGGTTCGACCGGATGCAGATGCAGGCGACGCTGCTGCCGAAGCTCGGCGCCAGCTGGACGGAACTGCTGATCTCGCGCGTGGACCTGATGCATGCGCTGTGGACGCTGAGCTCGCCCAGCCGCATCAACGGCAAGGTCGTCGCCTTCCATGCGAAGCACACGGTGCTGGTCGAGGAAGTGCGGCGCAAGTGCCACGAGTACGTCGCCAAAGAGCGCGTCGACCTCTGAGCCGCTGCCCCCGGCCGCGCGGCATCGGCGCAGCGCGAATCAGTCCCCCTTGAAATCCCCGGGCTGCAGCTCGATGGGCCGCCCGTGCGGCGTGCGGTCTGCGGCGTGGTCCCAGGCCTCCTGGTAGCGCTGCAACTCGGCGAGGGACGACGCGCCCTTGTCGGCGACGATCTGCTCCAGCGCCTCCAGCCACTGCCGGTAGTAGGCGTCGGCGGCGTCCTCGCCCGCCTGCGCGGGCGCGGCCTGGATGCGCACGGCCAGCGCCTGCGCCCATTCGGTCCAGGAGAACAGGCCGCGCTCGTACAGCGCCAGCGTCATCGCGAAGGCCTGCGCCTGCCAGGGGGCGCGGAACACCGGGCCGCTGTCGTCGCGGGGCAGGCCGGGGAGGGTGGACAGGCTCATGCGCCCTCCAGGTAAGGCTCCCAGGCGTCGATCGAGACGCGCAGGCCGGGCGTGGCATCGGGCCCCCACAGCTCGGCGCCCTCGAAGACCACCGTGTAGAGCGGCTGCGGATCCTCGCCCAGGCCCTGCGCGTGCGAGTCCGCGAACACGTGGGCGCCATGCACGCGTGCGACGGTGCCGACCTTGCCGCGCGCATAGCCCGGGAGACGGGTGTGGTGCGGCACGCCGTGCGCGCGCATGCGCACGCGGTCACCGGCCGCGAAGCGGGGCGCCGGCCCCTCCGGCCGGACGGTGGGCGAGCCGGCGGCGAGCACGGCCGCGACCTGCTCGCGGCGCAGCACGCGCTGCAGCGGCACCGGCGGATGCAGCATGCAGCCGGCTTCCAGTTCGTCGGCCTGCAGCTGGCCGCGCTCGAGCATCAGCTTTTCCATCGCGGCGAGCCAGATCTGGTAGTAGGACAGGCGCCGGTAGCCGGGCAGCGTCTCGCGGGCGGCGCGGCTCATGTCGATGTTCCAGCTGCCGGTGGCGCCCATCGCCAGCACGATCGCCAATGCGGCCGGCTCCCAGTCGGCGTGGAAGCGCACGTCCTCCGGCTCGGGCACGACCGGGCCGAAGCCGAGGCGGCCGCCGAGGTCGGCGTGGGTGGTGTAGGGCGCGCTCATGATGCGGGCGTCCTGGGCAGGCCGGTGCCGATCATCGAGTCGCGGGTGACGAGCGCGGCGAGCTGTTCCTCGCTCAGGCCCTCGGTGCCCGGCGGGCGCTGCGGGATCACCAGGTAGCGCACCTCCGCGGTCGAATCCCAGACGCGGATCTCCTTCTCCGCCGGCAAGGTGATGCCGAATTCCGCCAGCACGCCGCGCGGATCGCGCACGGCGCGCGAGCGGTAGGGCGCGCTCTTGTACCAGACCGGCGGCAGCCCCAGCACCGGCCACGGATAGCAGCTGCACAAGGTGCACACCACCATGTTGTG
>NZ_DASSVG010000073.1:0-9001 GCF_035706265.1 Ramlibacter sp.
GGCCGGCGTCGCCCTCGGCCAGGATCAGGCGGGTGGCGGCCACGTTCAGCGACAGGCGGAACAAGGTCGCGAGCAGCAGCAGCGAAGGGAAGGTGGAGAAGTCCACCGGCCTGGCCATCGAGAAGGTGAGCAGCAGCAGCAGGAAGGCGAAGCTGAAGTTGGCGAGGATCAGGAAGTCCAGCAGGCCGCGCGGGATCGGCAGGAACAGCACCAGCAGCACGCCCAGCAGCGCCAGCACCATCGCCACGTCGGTGTGCTTGCCGAGGAAGCGGGTGAGCGCGTTCATGCCGCCGACCCTGCGCCCGCGCGGGCCTTCTGCTGGCGCGCGGCCAGCACCCAGACGATGATGCGTGCCACCTCGGCATGGAAGGACGGCGGGATGTATTCGTCCAGCGCCGCTTCGCGGAACAGCCGGCGCGCGAGCGGCGGGTTCTGCACCACGACCACGCGGTGGCGGGCGGCGATCTCGCGCATCGCGGCGGCGAGCTGCCCTGCCCCCTTGGCGACCACGCGCGGCGCCGGCATCTCGCCGTGCACGTAGCGGAGCGCCACGGCGTAGTGGGTGGGGTTGGTCAGCACCACATCGGCGTCGCGCGTGTTCTTCAGCGACTGGCTGCGCCGCAGCATCTCGCGCCGCAATTCGCGCAGCCGCCCGCGGATGCGCGGATCGCCTTCGCGATTGCGGAATTCGTCCTTCAGCTCGCGGCGGCTCATGCGCATGCGGCGGGTGAACTCGCGCCGGGTGAAGACCAGATCCAGCAGCGCCACCGCCACCAGGGCCAGCGCCATCTTCCAGGCCAGCGCACCGGCATCGGCCAGCAGCACCTGCACGAAGCCGGCGGGTGTTTCGTCAGAAATCGCTGCGAACCCCGGCACCAGGGCGCGCAGCGCCAGCCACGCCACCGACGCGAGCAGCACCAGCTTGACGCAGGTCCGCGCGGCATCGAACAGCGTGCGCAGCGAGAAGATGCGGCGCAGCCCCTGCGCCGGATGCAGCCGGGTGAAATCGGGCTTGAGCGGCTGCAGCGAGAACACCACGCCGGTCTGGGCGACCGAGCCGGCCACGGCCGCCACCACGAGCGCGACGAACAGCGGCCACAGCACCAGCGCCGCGCCCGCCGCGATCTCCTGCACCAGCGCCCAGGCCAAGGGCTCCTGCACCGCATCGCCCGCACGCAGCAGCGGCAAGCGGGCGATGCGCAGCAGGCCGCTCCAGGCCTCGCCGCCCAGCGCGGCCAGCCAGCCGGCAGCGGCCAGGAACACGACGCAGCCCACCACTTCTGTGCTGCGCGGCGTCTGCCCCTTCTCGCGGGCCTTCTGCAGCTTGAAGGGCGTGGCGGCTTCGCTGCGATCGAGGTCCTGCTCCGCCATTCAGCGTGCTCCCGTGGCCAGCCAGGCCGTCCAGGTGCGGTAGATCGCCGCATACAGGCGCCCGGCCGGCGCGCCGAAGGTGGCGGCCCAGGCCCACAGCGCCAGCAGGCCGGCGACGATCTTCACCGGCACCCCGAGCACCAGCATGTTCATCTGCGGCAGGTTGCGCGAGATCACGCCGAGCGCGAAATCCACCAGCAGCAGCCCCAGCACGATCGGCGCGGCGAGGGCGAAGCCGAGCGCGAACAGCGCCGCGGCCTCGCGTGCGATCGGCTCCGCCGCGGCGGCCAGCGGCGCCGGCTGGCCGACCGGGAACCGTTCCACGCTGTAGGCGATGCCACGCAGCAGCGCGTGGTGGCCGTTGACGAGGAAGAAGAACACGGCGGCGAACAGGCCGAATACCGACGACAGCACCGGCACCCGCGTACGCGTGGCCGGATCGAACACCTGCGCGATGCCGAAGCCCACCTGCACGTCGACCAGGCGGCCGGCCAGCGCGAAGCCGGCGAACGCCATCAGCACGCCGAGGCCCAGCGTGGCGCCGATCGCCAGTTCGTGCAGCAGCGCCTGCAGCAGCACGCCGAAATCGTGCGGCGCCGGCGCCGGCGTGCCCGCGAACGGCAGCGCGATCACGCAGGCGAAGCCCAGCGCCATCAGCACGCGCACCAGCAGCGGCAGTGCGGCGGCGTACAGCAGCGGCGTCATCAGCAGCAGGGCGGCGATGCGGGCCGACAGCAGCAGCACCGCGAGGATCCAGCCGGCGCCGAGGGTGGAGACGAGGGCGTTCATCGGATCCGCTTCAGAGCAGCGAGGGGATCTGCGACCAGAGGGTCACGGTGAAGCGGCACAGGGTGCGCAGCATCCAGGGCCCGAAGGCGACCACCGCCAGCCCCGCGGCAACGAGCTTGGGGATGAAGCTCAAGGACATTTCCTGGATCTGGGTCACCACCTGCACGACGCTCACGACCAGCCCCACGAGCATCGTGATGCCCAGGACCGGCAGGCACACGAGCAGCCCGGTCCAGAACAGGTCGGCCGTCACCCTGGCCGCGAAATCGCCTTGCATGAAGACACCTCCCTGGTGCTTGTGTGAGGCTGGACTGTGCGGGAGGCGCGCAGGCGCGTTGAGTGAGGGATGTCACACGCGCCGGCCGCAATCGGCCCAGCGCGATCGAAGGAGACGAAGGCCGCCGCGCGGCGCGGAATGCGCTAAGGCGCGAATTGCGCTACGGCGCGGGCGCCGGAGGCCGCAGCAGGTGCAGCAGCGCGCTCACCATCACCGGCTTGAGCAGGAAGTGGTCGAAGCCGGCCAGTTGCGCGGCTTCGCGGTCGCTGGCGCTGTCGGAGCCGGTCAGCGCCACCAGCTTCATCGCACCGGGCGGCACCTGCGCGCGGATGCGGGTGCAGGCCAGCACGCCGCCCATGCGCGGCATGTGCAGGTCGAGGATCGCGTAGGGCGGGCGCTCGCGCAGCGCCACGTCCACGGCCTCGTCGCCGTCGTAGGCCACCAGCGTGCCGAAGCCGAGCAGCTGCAGCAGCTCGCACAGGTTGTCGGCGCTGTCGCGGTCGTCGTCGGCGACCAGCACCGTGCGCTCGCCGGCGTCGCGCGCATCGGAGGACGTGCTGGTGCTGCAGAGGGGGGACATCGGATGCGCCGGCAAAACCTCCATTGTGCGCGCACGGCGCGCCGCTGCTCTAATGGCGGCAGGAAAGGAAGCCATGCCCCATCTGTTCGAACCCCTGCAGCTGGGCCAGCTGCGCCTCGCCAACCGGATCGTCGTCGCACCGATGTGCCAGTACTCGGCCGACGAAGGCAGCGCGACCGACTGGCACCTGCTGCACCTCGGCCACCTGGCGCTCTCCGGCGCCGGGCTGCTGACCATCGAGGCCACGGCCGTGACGGCGGAGGGCCGCATCTCGCCCACCGACCTCGGCCTGTACTCGGATGCCAACGAGGCCGCGCTCGAGCGCGTGCTCGCCGCCGTGCGCAGGCATTCCCCCATTCCGGTGGCGATCCAGCTGGCCCATGCCGGCCGCAAGGGGTCCAGCGAAGCGCCTTGGGACGGCGGCGCGCAGATCCCTCCCGACGCGGAGCGCGGCTGGCGCACCGAGGCGCCCTCGGCCGTTGCGCACGCGGAGGGCGAAGCGCCGCCCCAGGCGCTCGATCGCGCCGGGCTGGCGCGCCTGCGCGACACCTTCGCGCAAGCCGCGGTGCGGGCCGCGCGCCTGGGCATCGACGGCATCGAGGTGCATGCCGCGCACGGCTACCTGCTGCACCAGTTCCTGTCGCCGCTCGCCAACCGGCGCGAGGACGAATACGGCGGCAGCCGCGAGAACCGCATGCGCTTTCCGCTCGAGGTGTTCGAGGCCGTGCGCGCGGCGTTCCCGGCCGGGCGGCCGGTGTGGGCGCGCGTCTCGGCCACCGACTGGGTGCCGGGCGGCTGGGAGCTCGAGGACACGATCGCGTTCGCGCAGGCGCTGAAGGCGCGCGGCAGCGCCGCGATCCACGTCTCCAGCGGCGGCGTCTCGCCGGCACAGAAGATCGCGCTCGGCCCCGGCTACCAGGTGCCCTTCGCACAGCGCATCAAGGAAGCCGTGGGCCTGCCCGTCATCGCGGTCGGCCTGATCACCGAACCCGAGCAGGCCGACGCGATCGTGCGCGGCGGCCAGGCCGACGCGGTGGCGCTGGCCCGCGCGATGCTTTACGACCCGCGCTGGCCCTGGCACGCGGCGGCGAAGCTGGGCGCGCAGGTGGCGGCGCCGAAGCAGTACTGGCGCGCGCAGCCGCGCGAGCACAAGGACCTGTTCGCCGGCGCGCACTACGGCCAGCGCTGACCAGCGCTAGCACAAGTGGGGAGCGGCGCTTCCCACAGCTTCCGTGGAGAACGTTGTGGACAAGCGTGTGGAACTCGTCGCGAGGCCGCACCGGCGTTGGCTTTCCACGGAGTGATGCAACAACAGGCAGCTGCTGGCGGAAGCTGACTGGCCGCGTCCGGGCGTGCGCCGGACGCAACAGGTCGCCTGCGCGACAGCGTGCGCTTCAGCCCTTCAGGCGCTGCAGCAGGCCGGCCGTGGAGGCGTCCAGCCCTTCGGTGCTGCCCGAAGCAAGGCGTTGCGCGATGTCGCTCGCCAGCACCTTGCCCAGCTCCACGCCCCACTGGTCGAAGCTGTCGATCCCCCACACGCTGCCGCTGGTGAACACGCGGTGCTCGTGCAATGCGATCAGCGCACCCAGCGACTCGGGCGTGAGCGCGTCCAGCACGAAGAAGGTGCTCGGCCGGTTGCCGGTGAAGTTGCGGTGCCCACCCGCATCCGGCTTGCCCTGCATCAGCGCCTGCGCCTGCGCCAGCGCGTTGGCCAGCAGCAGTTCGTGGTGGCCGGGGATGCGGTGGGCCGGCTCGCGCACGGCGATGAATTCCACCGGCACCCGGTCCGTGCCCTGGTGCAGCATCTGGAAGTAGGCGTGCTGGCCGTTGGTGCCGGCCTCGCCCCACAGCACCGGAGAGGTCGCGAAGCCCAGCGGCTGCCCGTGCGCATCGACGCTCTTGCCGTTGCTCTCCATCTCCAGCTGCTGCAGGTAGGCCGGGAAGCGGCGCAGCGCGCTGTGGTAGGGCGCGATGCTGCGGCTGGCGAAGCCGAGGAAGTCGCGGTACCAGACGTCCAGCAGGCCCAGGCGCACCGGCAGGTTGCGCTCCAGCGGCTCGCGCCGGAAGTGCTGGTCCATCGCATGGGCGCCGGCGAGGAAGGCCTGGAAGCGCTGGGCGCCGATGGCGATGGCCAGCGGCAGTCCGATGGCCGACCAGAGCGAGTAGCGCCCGCCCACCCAGTCCCAGAAGCCGAAGGTGGTGGCGATGCCGAACTGGCGTGCCGCCTCCACATTGGTGGTCAGCGCGGCGAAGTGGCGCGCCACGTCCGTTCCGCCCTGCTGCTGGAACCAGACGCGGGCGCTGCGCGCGTTGGTCATCGTCTCCAGCGTGGTGAAGGTCTTGGAGGCGACCAGGAACAGCGTGCGCTCGGGACGCAGCTGCTGCAGCACCGCGTCGAGCTCGTGGGCGTCGATGTTGGAGACGAAGTGGAAGCGCTTGCCGCGGATGCGGAAGGCGTCCAGCGCGGCCACGGCCATCTGCGGGCCGAGGTCGGAGCCGCCGATGCCGATGTTCACCACATCGGTGATCGCCGTGTCGGCACGCACGTGCTCGGCGTAGGCCAGCATGGCTTCGAGCGTGTCGTGCACCGCGACCGAGTCGGGGTCCCCCGCGTCGCGCGGCGCACGCAGCAGCCAGTGCTTGACCGCGCGGTTCTCGGTGTTGTTGATGCGCTCGCCGGCGAACATCGCGTCGCGGTGCGCCTCCAGGCCGCACTCGCGCGCCAGCGCGAACAGCGCCTCTTCGGTCGCCGCGTCGATCAGGTTCTTCGACAGGTCGGCGAACACGTGCGGCGCCTGCTGGCTGAAGCGCTCGAAGCGGCCGGCGTCCTGCGCGAAGGCAGCGCGCAGGTCGAACGCGGACCCTGTGGCGCCGAGGCGCTCGTGCAGCTGCGCCCAGGCCGCCGTGCGGTCGCAGCGCTTGCGGGCGTCCACCATGACCTCAGGCCGCCACGATCAGCTTTTCCAGCTTCGCCGCGTCGGCGGCGAAGGTGCGGATGCCTTCGGCCAGCTTCTCGGTGGCCATGGCGTCCTCGTTGAGGGCCCAGCGGAAGCCCTTCTCGTCGTACTGCACGCGCTCGATGGGGGCCGCCTTGGCCTGCGCCGGATCGAGCGCACGCTGCACCGGCGCATCGGATGCGGCCAGCTGCGCGAGCAGCTCGGGGCTGATGGTCAGCAGGTCGCAGCCCGCCAGCGCCAGGATCTGGCCGACGTTGCGGAAGCTCGCCCCCATCACCTCGGTCTCGATGCCGTGGTGCTTGTAGTAGCTCCAGATCTGGCGCACCGACTGCACGCCCGGATCGTTGGCGCCGGCGCGCGCCGCCTCGTCCCACGCGGAACCCGCGCTCTTCTTGTACCAGTCGTAGATGCGGCCCACGAAGGGCGAGATCAGCTTCACCTTCGCCTGCCCGCAGGCCACCGCCTGGCAGAACGCGAACAGCAGCGTGAGGTTGCAGTTGATGCCCTCCTGCTGCAGCCGCGCCGCGGCCTGGATGCCCTCCCAGGTGGAGGCCACCTTGATCAGAACGCGCTCGGCCGGCACGCCCTCGGCGCGGTACAAGGCCATGAGGCGGTGTGCGCGGGCCACCGTGGCTTCGGTGTCGAAGCTCGCGCGCACGTCCAGCTCGGTCGACACGCGACCCGGGATGTGCCGCAGGATCTCGGTGCCGAAGCGCACCAGCAGCCGGTCGACGATCTCGTCGAGGGGCTCGGTGCGGTGCCTGGCCACCGTCTCCTCCAGCAGGTGCGCGTACTCGGTCTTCTGCACCGCCTTCAGGATCAGCGAGGGATTGGTGGTCGCGTCCTTGGGGTGGTAGTGGGCGAGCTGGCGGAAGTCGCCCGTGTCGGCGACGACCGTGGTGTACTGCTTGAGGGCATCCAGTTGGTTCATGGCCCGATTATCCGGCGCGCCCGCGGCCGGGCGCGTAGGACCGCAGAGGCCGCGCAGCGATCGCCGTGCGTCGGCAGCACGAGCGGCTGGTAACTGAATTACAAAGTTCCTGCCGAGGGTGCGCCGCGCGCCGACTGCTGCTGAATTGAAACTAAGTTACAGTCGCCGTACCTCCATCAACAAGAACAGCATGAGCTTCGACCTCGTCCTCTTCGGCGGCACCGGCGACCTCGCGTGGCGCAAGCTGATGCCCGCGTTGTTCCAGGCCTTCCGCCACGGCTCGCTGCCCGAGGGCGGCCGCATCATCGGCATCGCGCGCGACGACCTCAGCGACGAGCAATACCGGGAGCTGATCCGCTCGCGCTTCGACGACGTGGACCTGGCCAAGCGGCCCAGCCCCGAGGAGTTCCAGCGCTTCGCCGGGCTCCTGCATTTCCTGCGGCTGGACCTGTCGCGGCCGCAGGACTACGCGCGGCTGGCGCAGATGCTGCGCGAGCGCCATGCGGAAGTGGTGGTGATGTATCTCGCGACGGCGCCGGACCTCTTCACCAAGGTGGTCCAGCAGCTCGCCGCGGCCGGCCTCAACCGGCCCAACACCCGGCTGGTGCTGGAAAAACCGCTGGGGCACGACCTGGCTTCCAACCGCGAGATCAACGAGGCCGTGCGCAGCGTGCTGGACGAGCGGCAGATCTTCCGCATCGACCACTACCTCGGCAAGCCGGCGGTGCAGAACCTGTTCGCGATGCGCTTCGGCAATGCCCTGTTCGAGCCGGTATGGCGGCGCGAGCACGTCTCCAACGTCCAGATCACGATCGCCGAGGACCTCGGCGTGGAAAAGCGCGGCGCCTTCTACGACAAGACCGGCGCGCTGCGCGACATGGTGCAGAACCACGCCCTGCAGCTGCTGTGCGCGCTCGCCATGGAGCCGCCGATCAGCGCGCACGCGGACGCGATCCGCGACGAGAAGCTGAAGGTGCTGCGCTCCCTCAAGCGCTGGACGCCCGAGTCGCTGGAGCAGCACGTGATCCGCGGCCAGTACGGCCCGGGCAGCGCCCACGGCCAGCCGGTGCGGGGCTACCGCGAGGAGCCCGGCGTCGACCCCGAGAGCCAGACCGAGACCTTCGTCGCGCTGCGCGCGGAGATCGCGAGCTGGCGCTGGGCCGGCGTGCCCTTCTACATCCGCACCGGCAAGCGCCTGCACTCGCGCGAGGCCTCCATCGTGGTGAACTTCCGCGAGGCCCCGCACGCGATCTTCAGCGCGCCGCCGGGCAGCTCCAACCGGCTCGTCATCAACCTGCAGCCGCGCGACGGGCTGGAGCTGCACCTGCTGGCGCAGGGGCTGGAGAACCGCCGCAATGGCCAGGTGCTGGCGCCGGTGCACCTGGACCTCGACTTCGACAAGCGCTTCGGCTCCGAACGCGTCGGCGCCTACGAGCGGCTGCTGCTGGACGTGATCGCCGGCCGGCTCAACCTGTTCGTGCGCAGCGACGAGCAGGAGGCGGCGTGGCGCTGGGTCGAGCCCATCATCGAGCACTGGCGCACGGCCGACCGCGGCCCGCGGCCTTACGCGGCCGGCACCTGGGGACCGAGCGCCTCCAGCGCCATGATCGCCCGCGACGGCTTCTGCTGGAGCGAGGAATGCTAGACCGCATCCGCGCGTCGATGCCTTCGCTGGCACCGGCGGAGCAGCGCGTCGCCCGGCTGGTGCTGGGCGACCCGCGCACCTTCGCCAAGCTGCCGGTGAGCGAGCTGGCCGAGCGCGCGCACGTGAGCAAGCCCACGGTGGTGCGCTTCTGCCGCAGCGTGGGCTACGACGGGCTGTCGGATTTCAAGCTCAAGCTGGCCGGCAGCGTCAGCGAGGGCGTGCCCTTCATCCACCGCAGCGTGGACGCGGACGACAAGACGGCCGACGTGCTGGTGAAGGTGATCGACAACGCGGTGGCGGCCTTGCTCAAGTACCGCAACGACGCCTCGACCTTCGCGATCGACAAGGCGGCCGAGGCGCTGGCGGCAACGCACCGCACGCGCGGCCGCATCGAGTTCTACGGCGTCGGCAACTCCGGCGTGGTGGCGCTCGACGCGCAGCACAAGTTCTT
>NZ_DASSVG010000074.1:0-4160 GCF_035706265.1 Ramlibacter sp.
CTTCTCGCGGATGCGCCCCCACGTCTTGCGCAGGTAGGCGATGTCCTCCGCCAGTTCGGCATCGCTCGCGTCCTCGCCGTTGGTGCGCAGGATGAAGCCGCCGCCCTCGGCGCCCACCAGCTTGTTCAGCCGCCGGCGCAGGGCCTCGCGCTGGTCGGCCGGGATCTTCTGCGAGACGCCGACGTGGTCGTCCTGCGGCAGGAACACCAGCAGCCGCCCGGCGATGCTGATCTGCGTGGACAGGCGCGCGCCCTTGGTGCCGATCGGGTCCTTGATCACCTGCACCATCAGCGCCTGGCCCTCGAACACCTGCTTCTCGATCGGCACCTGCTGCGCGGGCGCACCGCGCGCGGCCGGCGGCGGTTCGCCATCCGGCTGGCGCTGCCACACGTCCGCCACGTGCAGGAAGGCCGCGCGTTCGAGGCCGATGTCGATGAAGGCCGACTGCATGCCGGGCAGCACCCGCGCCACCTTGCCCAGGTAGACGTTGCCCACCAGCCCGCGCTCGAGCGTGCGCTCGACGTGCAGCTCCTGTACGGCGCCGCTCTCGACGATGGCCACGCGCGTCTCCTGCGGCGACCAGTTGACCAGGATGTCCTGCTGCATGTGGCGCGAAGGATACCTCAGGCACCGCGGCGACGAGGGGGCTGCTAGAGTGGGTCCCCCCATGACTTCCATCCGGCCGGCACCAGCGTTCCTCCAGGGCGGCGGCGCCATGGGGGAACGGATCCGCAACTTCGACTGGGGCTCGCACCCGCTGGGCCCGCCGGAAGACTGGCCGCCCGCCCTGCGCATGGCGATGAGCCTGTGCCTGAACTCCAGCTTCCCCACGGCGATCTACTGGGGGCCGCAGTTCCACCTCCTGTACAACGACACGTGGTCGGAGATCCCGGCGGAGAAGCATCCCGCGGTGCTCGGCCTGCCCGCGCGCGAAGCCTGGAGCGACATCTGGGACATCGTGGGCCCGCAGTTCCGGCACGTGTTCGAGACCGGCGAAGGCATGGCGCTGTACGAGCAGATGCTGCCGATGGTGCGGGGCGGCCGGCGCACCGAGACCTGGTGGAACTACAGCCTGACGGCGATCCGCGACGCGGAGCACGGCATCGCCGGCATCTTCAACCAGGGCAACGACATCACGGCCGTGGTGCACGCCCGGCGCGCGCGCCAGGCCGAGATCGAGCGCTGGCGCGAGCTGTTCCGGCAGGCGCCGGCGGCGGTCGCCCTGCTGCGCGGCCCCAACCACGTGTTCGAGTTCGCCAACGAGGCCTACCTGCGCCTCGTCGCCCAGCGCGACGTGACCGGCAAGCCGGTGGCCGAAGCGGTGCCCGAGGTACGGGCGCAGGGCTTCCTCGAGCTGCTCGATGGCGTCTACCGCAGCGGCGAGCCGTATCTCGGCACCGGCGTCAAGGTGAAGCTGCAGCGCAGGCCCGACGGGCCGGAGGAGGACTGCGTGCTGGACTTCGTCTACCAGCCGGTGCACAACGCCGCCGGCGAAGTCGATGCCGTCCTCGTGCTGGCAAGCGACGTGACCGACCGGGCGCGGGCCGAGGCGGCGCTGCGCCTGAGCAACTGGCAGCTCGGGGAGGAGCGCGCCCGGCTGGCGGCGCTGATCGAGGCGGAACAGCGGGCCCGGCTGGGGCTGCGGCGCCTCAACGAGACGCTGGAGGCGCACGTCAATTCGCGCACGGCGGAACTCACGCGGGCGCTGGCGGCGCAGAACGCGGTGGCCGACCGGCTGCGCGCCACCTTCGAGACCGACCTGATCTTCCAGGGTTTCCTCGACACGCACGGAACCTTGCTGGATGCCAATCCCGCTTCGCTCGCCGCGATCCACCGCACGCGCGAGCAGGTGGTCGGCCGGCCCTTCTGGGAGACCGAGTGGTTCAGCGCCACGCCCGGCATGGGCGAGCGCATGCGCGCCGCCGTCGAAGCGGCCGCGCGCGGCGAGACGGTGCGCACGCACCTTCGCGTGAACCTGCCGGACGGCCCGCGCAGCTTCCTCTTCTCGGTGCGGCCGGTCGTCAACGCCCGCCGGGAGATCGTGGGGCTGGTGCCCGAGGCGCTGGAGATGGAGGATCCGGCGGCGAAGGCGGCGGCCCCAGCGACCGGATTGGCCGGCTCGCAGTAAGCGCGCAGCGTCGGCCCCGGCGCCCTGCGCGCCCTACCAGCGCACGCCCAGCGCCTTCAGCAAGCCCGCGGTCTCGTGCAGCGGCAGGCCCATGATGCCGGTATACGAGCCGGCGATGCGGCAGATGTGCACCGCCGCCCTGCCCTGCACCGCATAGGCGCCGGCCTTGCCCATGGGCTCGCCGCTTTCCACGTAGGCGCGGATGTCGGCCGGGCGCAGGGGCGCGAAGCTCACGCGCGAATCGCTCACGGCTTCCGCGCGGCGCCGTCCTGCCTGCATGGCCACCGCCGTGAGCACCCGGTGCGTGCGGCCGGAGAGCTCGCGCAGCATGCGCGCCGCGTCGCGCGCATCGGCCGGCTTGCCGTAGATCGTGCGGCCCAGGGCCACGGTGGTGTCCGAACAGAGCACGGGCGCGGGCTCGAGTCCGCGGCGCTGCATGCGGGCCACGGCGGCATCGAGCTTGAGGGCGGTGACGCGCTTCACGTAGCGCGCCGGCGCCTCGCCGGGATGCACTTCCTCCAGCGCCTCGCTGTCCTCGTCGGCATCGGGCAGCAGCAGCTCGTAGCGCACGCCGATCTGCTCCAGCAGCTGGCGCCGCCGCGGGCTCTGCGAGGCGAGATAGATGAAGTCCTTGCTCATTCCCGATGGTACGGGTGTCCGGCGTTGATCGACCAGGCGCGATAGAGCTGCTCGGCGAGCAGCACCCGCACCATCGCATGCGGCAGGGTCAGGTCCGACAGCCGGATGCGCTCGTGCGCGGCCTGGCGGAACGCGGGATCGAGCCCGTCCGGTCCGCCGATGGCCAGGGCCACGGTGTCGTTTTCGAGCTGCCAGTCCTTCAGCTTCGCGGCCAGCGCCATGGTGGTGAGCGCGGTGCCGCGCTCGTCCAGCGCCACGATGCGCGCGCCCCTGGGGATCGCGGCCTCGATGCGTTCGCGTTCGGCGGCCAGCAGGGTGGGCAGCGTCTTGGAGGCGCGCGGCTCGGTCTTCACCGCCTTGAGTTCCAGCCGCAGTTCCGGCGGGAAGCGCTTGGCGTAGTCGTCCCACGCCGCCTGCGCCCAGTCCGGCACACGCTGGCCGACGGCCACGACCAGCAGGCGCATCGCTCAGTGGCGCGGGGCGCTCGACTTGGCCGGGGCCTTCTTCGCGGCCGTCTTCGCCGGCGCCTTCAGGGCCGTGCGGCCGGCGGCCGTGCGGGCGGTGCTGCTGGCGCCGCTCTTCGCCGGCGCCTTCTTCGCGGGCGTGCTCTTCGCGGCCGCGGTCTTGCTCGCCGTCGTCCTGGTCGCGGCCGTCTTGCCGGCCGCGCTCCTGCCCGTGCCCGCCGCCGTCTTGGCGCCGGCGGTCTTTGCGCCCGTCTTCCTGGCCGGGGTCTTCTTCGCCGCCGCGGCCTCGCGATCCGCTTCACGCGCGGCGGTCTTGGCCGCGCTGCTGCGCCTGAGCGACGTGCCCGCCTTCTTCGCCACCGCGGGGGCCGCAGCCTTGGCCGGGGCGGCAGGCTTGGCCGCGCCGAAGCGCAGCCGAACCGGCTTCTCGCCCCAGATCTCTTCCAGGTGGTAGTACTGGCGGATCGCCGGCTGCATGATGTGGGCGACGGCGGCGCCACAGTCCACGATGATCCACTCGCCGTTGTCCTCGCCCTCGAGGCGCGGCTTGGGGAAGCCCGCGTCGCGCACCGCGTCGATCACGCTGGAGGCCAGCGCCCGGGTCTGGCGGTTGGAGGTGCCCGACGCCACGATCACGCGCTCGAACAGGGGCGACAGGTGCTCGGTGTTGAAGACCTGGATGTCCTGCCCTTTCACGTCCTCGAGGCCATCGACGATGGCCCGCTGGAGTTTCTGCGTGTCCTTCTTGGCGGCCGCTTCTTGTGTCATCAGGTGTTCTGGTAGAGATGATGGGATTCAATATAACCGGCGACCGCTGGGTCCAGCAGCTCGCCGATGTCCTGCCTGCCTGTCAGCCGCGCACGGATGTCCGTGGCGCTCTCGGGCATCTGCGGCAGCTGCAGCAGCTCGACGCGCACGCCCGGCAGCGC
>NZ_DASSVG010000075.1:0-10323 GCF_035706265.1 Ramlibacter sp.
TGATGGAGGCGCTGGAAGAGCACTGGCAGGTGCTGGACGAGCCCGCGCCGCCCGCGCAATGGGTGGCGCGGCTGCAGCAGCTGCTCACCGATTTCTTCGATGCGGCCGAAGCGAGCGTCGACGGCCTCACGCTGTTGCGCGCGCAGACCGCGCTGGACGAGTGGCAGCTTGCCTGCGAGGAGGCACAACTGGCCGAGCCGCTGCCGCTCTCGGTGGTGCGCGCGCACTGGCTGGAGAGCCTGGAGCCGCCAGGCCTGCACCAGCCCTTCTTCGCCGGCGGCGTGACCTTCGCCTCGCTGATGCCGATGCGCGCGATCCCCTTCCGCTGGATCGCGCTGCTCGGGATGAACGACGGCGACTATCCGCGCTCGCGCCCGCCGGTGGACTTCGACCTGATGGCGCAGGAGTACCGCCCGGGCGACCGCTCACGGCGCGAGGACGACCGCTACCTGTTCCTGGAGGCGCTGCTGTCGGCGCGCGAACACCTGCACGTGAGCTGGGTCGGCCGCAGCATCCAGGACAACGAGGAGCGGCCGCCCTCCGTGCTGGTGGCGCAGCTGCGCGACCACCTCGCGGCCGGCTGGCGCCTGCAGGGCGCCAAGGGCGACAAGCCGGGGCGCGAACTGGTGAAGGCGCTCACGGTGGAACACCGCCTGCAGCCCTTCCACGCCGCGTACTTCGACGGCAGCGACCCGCGGCTTTTCAGCTACGCGGCCGAGTGGCGCGCGAGCCTGCACGCACCGGCCGTCGGTACGCCGACGCAGGCGCTGGATGCGCCGTCCGCCCAGGCGCCGCTCACGCTCGCGGCGCTGGGTCGCTTCGTGCGCAACCCGGTGCGCGTCTTCTTCGAGCACCGGCTCGCGGTGCGCCTGGCCGACGAGGATGCCGCGGCGCAGGACCAGGAGCCTTTCGGCCTCGATGGCCTGGAGAACTGGACCCTGCAGGACGAATTGATCCGGGTGCAGCGCGCGGCGGTCGATGCCGGCGCGTCGCGCGAGGACGCGCTGCAGGCGCGCCTGGCCCGCTTCGCCGCGCGCGGCGAGCTGCCGCACGGCGCCTTCGCGGCGCAGGTGGCGGCGCAGCTCGCGCAGCCGATGGACAAGCTGTTCGAGCGCTACATGCAGGTGTTGCAGGCCTGGCCGCACGCGCTGCCCGACGAGCCGCTCGCCTTCCGCGACGAAGGCGCGCAACCTGTACTGCTGTTCGAGGACTGGTTGTCGCAGTTGCGCGCCGCTGCGGATGGGGCGCGCTGCCGTCTGGTGCTGGAAAGCAGCGGCCTGGTGAAGGACCGGCGCTGGCGCCTCGCGCGCCTGCTGCCGCACTGGGTGGCGCACGTGGCCGGCCAGCTCGAAGGCCGCCCCCTCACGAGCGTGATCGTCAGCAAGGCCGGCAGCGCCACGCTGCCGCCACTGGCGCAGGATGCGGCGCTGGCCTGGTGGAAGGACCTGCTGCAGGCCTGGCGCGAAGGGATGCGCCGGCCGCTGCCCTTCAGCGTCGAAAGCGCCACGGCCTGGCTGCGGTACGCGGCGCCGGAAAAAGGCGAGCCTTCCATGGACCGCGCCCGCGAGGAGGCGCGCAAGTGCCACGAGAACGAATGCAAGCGCGATCCCTATCTCGCCCGCGCGTTTCCCGGCTTCGACGCCTTCTACGTCGACGAGTTCGAGCACTGGGCGATCAAGCTGCTGCGCCCCTTGCGTGACGCGCTCGGCGCGCCCCCGAAGGGAGAAGCGGAATGAGCCCCGTGCTGCTGGACCCGCTGCGCTTCGCCCTGGAGGGCAGCGCCCTGATCGAGGCGAGCGCGGGCACGGGCAAGACCTTCACGATTGCCGCGCTGTACCTGCGGCTGGTGCTGGGGCACGGCGGCGAGGCGGCCTTCCCGCGAGCGCTGACGCCGCCCGAGATCCTGGTCGTGACCTTCACCGAGGCCGCCACCAAGGAACTGCGCGACCGCATCCGCGCCCGCCTCGCCGAAGCCGCAGATGCCTTCACCGGCGAGGCGAAGGAGCTCGATCCGCTGCTGCGCGACCTGCGCGCGAGCTATGCCCCCGGTCAGTGGCCGGCCTGCGCGCAGACGCTGCGTCTGGCCGCCGAATGGATGGACGAGGCCGCCGTTTCCACCATCCACGGCTGGTGCAACCGCATGCTGCGCGAACACGCCTTCGACAGCGGCAGCCTGTTCAGCCAGGCCCTCGAAGCCGACCTGACCGAGCTGGAGCAGGAGGCCGTGCGCGACTACTGGCGCACCTTCTTCTATCCGCTGCCGCCGGAAGACGCCGACTGCGTCGCCGGCTGGTGGAAGACACCCGACGCGCTGCGGCTCGCGTTGCGCAACCTGCTGCCGCAGGCCGATCGCCTCGACGACGCGCCCGAGCCGGCGACCGCGCTGCGCGAAGCCCGCCTCGCCCGCACGCAGCAGATCGAACAACTGCGCGCGCCCTGGCCGGCATGGTGCGACGCGCTGCAGCAGATGCTCGATGCCGCCGTCGACGCGAAGAAGGTCGACGGCCGCAAGCTGAAGAAGGCCGACTACCAGCGCTGGCTGCAGAAGCTGCGCGAGTGGTGCGCCGGCACGCAGCCCGTGCCCGATCTCACCGCCACCGCCTGGACGCGCCTCACGCAAGCCGGCCTGCGCGAAGCATGGAAGGTTGCCGACGATGCGCCCCGGCATGAAGCGCTGGAAGCGCTCGAGCTGCTGCGCGAGCGGCTGGCCTGCCTGCCGGAATGCAAGGACACAGTGCTCGCGCATGCGGCGCACTGGGTCACGGCGCGCATGGCCGCGGAGCAGCACCGCCGCGCGGAGATGGGCTTCGACGACCTGCTCACGCGCCTGCGCGACGCGCTGCGCCGGCCCGACAGCGGCGCGCGGCTCGCGGCCCTGATCCGCCGCCAGTTCCCGGTGGCGCTGATCGACGAATTCCAGGACACCGACCCGGTCCAGTACGAGATCTTCCGCACCGTCTACCAGGGGCAGGCCGACACGGCGCTGATCCTGATCGGCGACCCCAAGCAGGCGATCTACGCCTTCCGCGGAGCCGACATCTACACCTACCTGGAGGCGCGGCGCGACACGGCGGGCCACCACACCACGCTGGGCACCAACTACCGCTCCACCCAGCCGATGGTGGAGGCGGTCAACCACCTGTTCCTGCAGGCGGAGCAGCGACCCGACGGCGAAGGTGCCTTCCTGTTCCGCAGCGAAGGCGAGAACCCGCTGCCCTTCCTGCCCGTGCAGGCGAAGGGGCGCGAGCAGCGCTGGCGCGTGGCCGGTGCGGATGCGCCGGCGCTCACCTGCTGGTGGCACGACCCCGGCGAGGCGCTTCGCCCCGGCGCGTACCGCGAAGCCCTGGCCGATGCGACGGCGACGGAGATCGTGCGCCTGCTGCGGCTGGCGCAGCAGGGCCAGGCCGGCTTCGTCGACGAGAAGCGCAAGGTGCAGCGGCTGTGCCCGCGCGACATCGCGGTGCTGGTGAACGACGGCACGGAAGCGCGCGCGGTGCGCAAGGCGCTGTCCCAACGCGGCGTGGGCAGCGTCTATCTCTCCGACCGCGACAATGTCTTCGCCAGCGACGCGGCCGGCGAGCTGCAGCGCCTGCTGCAGGCCTGTGCCGCGCCCGACGAGGGCGGCCTCGTGCGTGCCGCGCTCGCCACCGCCTTGCTGGCGCAGGACTGGGCGGCGCTGGACCGGCTGAACCACGACGAGCTGCACTGGGAAGAAAAGCTGGAGCAGTTCCGCGGCTACCGCAATTGCTGGCAGCGCCAGGGCGTGCTGCCGATGCTGCGCCGGCTGCTGCACGACTTCCAGGTGCCGCAGCGCCTGATCGCGCTCGACGAGGAACGGATGCTCACGGACCTGCTGCACCTGGCGGAGCTGTTGCAGCAGGCCAGCATGCTGCTCGATGGCGAGCACGCGCTGGTGCGCTACCTGGCAGAGCAGCGCGCCGAGGGCACGGTGGCCGTGGACAACCGGCAGCTGCGCCTGGAAAGCGATGCCGACCTGCTGAAGGTCGTCACCGTGCACAAGTCCAAGGGACTCGAATACCCGCTGGTGTTCGTGCCCTTTCCGTGCGCCTGCCGCCCGGTGAAGGCCGACGAAGTGCCGGTCAAGTGGCATGACGACGAGGGCCGGCTGCAGTTGTCGCTGCGCGCCGAGGATGCGGTGCTGGCCCGCGCCGACCACGAGCGCCTGGGCGAGGACCTGCGCAAGCTCTATGTCGCCTTGACGCGCGCGCGCTTCGCGACCTGGATCGCGTTGGCGCCGACGCAGGACCTGGAGCGCAGCGCGCTGGGCTACCTGCTCGCAGGCGGCGGGGCGATCGTGCCCGGCCAACTTCGGCGCGTGGCGGAGGTCGCACTGGGCGCCTGCCCCTCCATCTCCGTGCAGCCCGCGCCCGCGCCCACCGAAGACCGCTACCGGTCGGACGAGCCGCCGCTGCAGCTCGCCCTGCCGCCGCCATTGCCGGCCCGCGCGCCGGAGCCGTGGTGGATCGCCAGCTATTCGCGCCTGCGCCGCGCCGCGGGTGGCCCGACACCACGCGAGCACCGCATTCCGCAGACGGCCCAAGAAGAGACCTATCTCGAAGCGGCGGAGGAGCGGCGGCCCGAGGCGGCCGCGCCGGTCTCCACGGGGACGCTGCACGATTTCCCACGCGGCCCCGCGGCCGGCAGCTTCCTGCACGGCCTGCTCGAATGGGCGGGCCGCGAGGGTTTCGGCGCCAGCGCCGCTGCGCCGGCGGAGCTGCAGCGCCAGATCGCGCGCCGCTGCCGGCCGGCGCGCTGGGCGCCGCACTGCGAGGCGCTGGGCACCTGGCTCACCCGCTGGCTCGCGACGCCGCTGGACCTGCGCCGCCTGACACCGGATGCGCGCCTTGTCGCGCCGCGCGAGCTGCAGGCGATCCAGCCGGAGATGGAGTTCTGGCTCGCCGCCTCGCACGTCGAGGCGCAGACGCTCGACACGCTGGTGTGCCGCCACACGCTGGAGGGCCTGCCGCGTGCGCCGCTGGAATCGCAGCAGCTCCACGGCATGTTGAAGGGCTTCGTCGACCTCGTGTTCGAGCACGAGGGGCGCTACTACGTGGCCGACTACAAGTCCAACTGGCTGGGGCCGGACGACGGCGCCTACACGGTGGAAGCCATGCGCGACGAGGTGCTGCACCACCGCTACGAGCTGCAGTACAGCCTCTACCTGTTCGCCCTGCATCGCCTGCTGCGCTCGCGCCTGCCGGACTACGACTACGAGCGCCACGTCGGCGGCGCGGTCTACGTGTTCCTGCGCGGGCATGCCGCGCCCTCGCAAGGCTTGCACCTGGAGCGTCCGCCGGTTGCGTTGATGGACGCGCTGGACCGCCTGTTCGCGCAGGAGGTGCCGGCATGAACGCGATGCTGCGTTCGCGCGAGGCGTGCCTGCAGCTGCTCGAAAGCTGGGTCGCGGCCGGTTGGCTGCGCGAGCTCGATGCGGTGTTCGCCGCCTTTCTCGCGCGCGAAGCGGAGGATGCGGATCCGTTGCTGCTGCTCGGCGCCGCTTTGGTGAGCCACCAGCTCGGGCGCGGCCACGTGGCGCTGGCCCTCGATGCGGTGGTGAAGGATGCGGCGGACGCGCTGGCGATCCCGCCGGAGGACGAGCGCGAAGCGGCGGAGCCGATCGCACCCGCCGCCCTGCTGCAGGGCGTCAGCCTGGCCGATTGGCAGCGCGCGCTCGCGGATCCGCGCCTCGTGGCGCCGGGCGAGGGCAGCACGCCCCTGGTGCTGGAAGGCACGCGCCTGTATTTGCGCCGCTTCTGGCAGCACGAGCAGTCGGTGCGTGCCGGCATCGAGCAGCGGCTCGCGGCCGAAGAGGCCTGGAGCCCGCAGGCGCTCGGGCAGGCGCGCCTGGCACTGGACGAACTGTTCGTGCGCGACGACGCAACGCCGAACCCCGACTGGCAGAAGATCGCCTGCGCGGTGGCGCTGCGCACGCGCTTCAGCATCGTCACCGGCGGTCCCGGCACCGGCAAGACGACCACCGTGGTGCGGCTGCTGGCGCTGCTGCAGCACCTGGCGCTCTCGGGGCAGGACGGCAGCGCCCGCCGCCTGCGCATCCGGCTCGCGGCGCCCACGGGCAAGGCAGCGGCGCGCCTGAACGCTTCGATTGCCAACGCAGTCGCAGGGCTGCGCCTCGCGCGGCTTCCCGCCGGCGAGGCGGTGCGGCAGGCGATCCCCACCGAGGTGAGTACGGTGCATCGCCTGCTCGGAAGCTTCGGCGGCACGCGCCGCTTTCGCCACGACGCGGGCAATCCGCTGCCGCTGGACGTGCTGGTGCTCGACGAAGCCTCGATGGTGGACCTGGAGACCATGGCCGCCGTGATCGCGGCCTTGCCGGCGCGCGCGCGCCTCGTGCTGCTGGGCGACAAGGACCAGCTCGCCTCGGTGGAAGCCGGCAACGTGCTGGGCGAACTGTGCGCCCGCGCGGACGCCGGCCACTACCGGCCCGCGACGCGCGAGTGGCTCGAATCGCTCACCGGCGAACGCATTCCCGCGGAACTGGTGGACGTGCAGGGCGAGCCGCTGGACCAGGGCGTGGTCAAGCTGCGGCACAGCTGGCGCTTCGGCGCGGCGAGTGGCATCGGCCGGCTCGCGGAGGCGGTGAACGAGGGGAACACGGCACGCGCGCAGCAGATCCTGCATGCGGGCCACGACGACCTCGCCTGGCTGGAGCTCGATGCACGCGACGCGATGCTGCGGCGCCTGGTGCTCGATGGCTACCGGCAGTACCTCGCGCGGGTGGCGCAGGCGCCGGCGTCCGAGGCGCCGCGCGAGGCCTTCGATGCCTGGGCGCGCGAGGTGCTGCAGGCCTACGGCAGCTTCCAGCTCCTGTGCGCCGTGCGCCGCGGGCCCTACGGCGTCGAAGGGCTCAACGACCGCATCGCCGCGTTGCTGCATGCGGAGAAGCTCACGGCCTCGGCCACCGGCTGGTACGCAGGGCGGCCGGTGATGGTCACGCGCAACGACTACGCGCTGGGCCTCATGAACGGCGACGTCGGCATCACCCTGCCGCTGCCCGTGCCCGGCGAGGCGCGCACCTTGCCGCGCGTGGCCTTCGAAGGCAGCGACGGCGGCATCCGCTGGATCCTGCCCAGCCGGCTGCCGGCGGTGGAGACGGTGTTCGCGATGACGGTGCACAAGTCGCAGGGTTCGGAGTTCGGCCATGCCGCGCTGCTGCTGCCGCAGGAGGCGAGCCGCGTGCTCACGCGCGAGCTGGTCTACACCGGCATCACCCGGGCCAAGAATCGCTTCACGCTGGCCGTGCCCGCCGGCGCGCAGCATGTGCTGGAATCGGCGCTCGCGCGGCGCACCCGCCAGGGCGGCGAGGGGCCGCGCGTGACAGGAGGAGTTCGACCATGACGCAAGACAACGCGCCGCGCGCGGAGGTGCTGGAGCAGCTGCTCGCGGAGCGCCACAGCTGCCGCGGCTTCCGGCCCGAACCGGTGCCGCGCGCCACCGTGGAGCGCATCCTCGCGATCGCGCAGCGCACCGCTTCCTGGTGCAACGCGCAGCCGTGGCAGTTGCACGTGCTCTCGCCCGAGGCGACCGAGCGCCTGCGCGGGGAACTGATGGCCCACGCCCGTGCGCATCCGCCGCAGCCGGACTTCGCGTTCCCGGCCAGCTACGAAGGCGTCTACCTCCAGCGGCGGCGGGAGTGCGGACTGCAGCTCTATGCCGCCACCGGCGTGCCGCGCGGCGACAAGGCCGCGTACGAGCGCCAGTGGCTGGAGAACTATCGGCTGTTCGGCGCGCCGCAGCTGGCCATCGTGAGCAGCCATGCGCCGCTGGGCACCTATGCCGCGATCGACTGCGGCGCCTACGTGCACAACTTCATGCTGGCCGCCTGGTCGCTCGGCGTGGCAAGCATCGCGCAGGCCGCGCAGGCAGCCGCCGCGCCCTTCTGGCGCGAGCGCCTGCAGTTGCCCGAAGACCGCAAGGTGGTCTGCGGCATCGCCTTCGGCTACGAGGACCCGGCCCATCCCGCCAACGCCTTCCGCACCTCGCGGGCGGAGGTGGACGAGGCGGTGCAGTGGGTGGATTGAGGGTTACCGGGCCGGCACCGCCTCCGGCGACACCTGCGGCGCCATCAACGTGAACCCCTTGCGCGGCAGCTGCAGCGACACCAGCGCCGCCGCGATCAGCAGCGTGCCCGACGCGCCGAACGCGATCCAGTGCGTGCCGAAGTGCTCGTAGGCCCAGCCTCCGAGCCACGAGCTGATCGTCGCGCCCAGCTGGTGCCCGAGGTACGCCATGCCGTACAACACGCCCACCAGCCGCACGCCGTACACGTCCGCGAGGATGGCCGAAGACAGGGCGATGCTGCCCGCCCACACCAGCCCGCCGATGGTGGCGGTGGCATAAAGCTCCCAATGCGTTCCCACCAGCACCAGGGCGAAAAAGCCGAGCCCGCGGATGAAGTAGATCACCGCCAGCAGCTTGCGGCGCGGCACGCGGTCCGCCAGCCGGCCCAGCACCAGCGTGCCCCCGATCGCCACGATGCCGATCAGGCCGATGCCCATGGAGCTGGTGAAGGCGTCGAAGCCGTGGTCCATCAGCATGGGCATGCCGTGCGTGCCGAGCAGGTTCATGCTGAAGCCGCAGCAGAACAGGCCGAAGAAGATCTTCCAGAACGGCACGGTGCGCATGGCCTCGCGCAGCGTCAGGCTCAAGGGCGGCGTGGCCGACCGGGCGCGCTGGGCCGCGGCTTCCTCGGGCAGCAGGTCGGTGTGTTCCGGCGCCGTGTCGCGGATCACGAACAGCGCCGCCGGCAGCGTGAGCCCCATGAACACCGCGGCGAAGCCGACCAGGGTGGCGCGCCAGCCGAAGGATTCGATCGCCCAGGCGCTCACGGGCGTCATCACGGCCATGCCGGCCATCGAGCCCGTCGAGAGGAAGAACAGCGCCATGCCGCGCCGGCGCGTGAACCAGTGGCTGATCACCGGCGTGAGCGAAACCGGGCTCACGAAGGCCAGGCCCACGGAAAAGCCGACGCCGAAGGCCAGCATGAAGGAGAACGGATCGCGCGTGAGCACGGCCCAAGCCACCGAAGCCCCCACCACGCCGGCCCCCAGCAGCAGCACGCTGCGGGTGCCGAAGCGCGCGATCAGGTGGCCGCCCACCGGCATCGCCAGCCCGTAGCACGCCATGCCGATGGCCACGATCGTGGCGAGCAGGCTGCGGCTGAAGCCGAGGTCGTGCGCGATGGGCAGGAAGAACGGGCCGATGCCGAGCCGCATGCCGGTGGACAACAGGGTCAGCAGGGCCGCCGCGGCGACGATGTTCCAGCCGAAATACCAGCGGCTGCGCAATGCCGAAGTCAAGCTTTCACTCCTTGTGGGCCGAGGGGTGAAGGGGCCCCGGCGGCCCTATTGTGGCGGCATCGGCGCGCCGGCGCCGGGGCAGGGGCCATCGGCGGCGTGCCGCGCCGGCCGATCCGCTCTCCTGTCGGCAAGGCTGGTTTAATGCGCGCATGCCCGACTCCACCCTCACCCCCGAACTGCTGGCCGAGCTGCGCGCCTGGGAAGGCCGCAGCGAAACGCTGCGCGACGAAGTCACCGCCGCGCCCGTGCGCAACCTCTCGGCCACCCTCGATCGCGACGATCCGCTGCCGCAGGCCGGCACCGAGCTGCCGCCGCTGTGGCACTGGCTCTATTTCCTGCCCTGCTACCGCCAGAGCGAGGTGGGCCCCGACGGCCATGCGCGCCGCGGCGGCTTCCTGCCGCCGGTGCCGCTGCCGCGCCGCATGTGGGCCGGCGGCCGCCACACCTGGCATGCGCCGCTGCGCGTGGGCGACAACATCGAACGCACCTCGCGCATCGGCTCGGTGACGCACAAATCGGGCCGCAGCGGCGACCTCGTGTTCGTGCTGGTGCAGCACGAGGTGCGCAACGCGCAGGGGCTCGCGCTCACCGAGGAACACGACATCGTGTACCGCCCGCTCGCGCGCCCCGGCGACCCGGTGGCCGCCCCGCAGGCCGCGCCGGCGGACGCGCCCTGGTGGCGTGAGATCGTGCCCGACCCGGTGCTGCTGTTCCGCTATTCGGCGCTCACCTTCAACGGCCACCGCATCCACTACGACCGCAGCTACGTTACCGAGGTCGAGGGCTACCCGGGCCTGGTCGTGCACGGCCCGCTGATCGCCACTCTGCTGGCGGACCTGGCGCGCCGCCAGCGGCCGGAGGCCAGCTTGCGCAGCTTCAGCTTCCGCGCCGTGCGGCCCACCTTCGACCTGCATCCCTTCCGCGTCTGCGGCAAGCCGTCCGCCGACGGGCGCAGCGCGCAGCTCTGGGCGCAGGACCACGAGGG
>NZ_DASSVG010000076.1:0-4003 GCF_035706265.1 Ramlibacter sp.
CGCAGGCGGAAGCGCGAGGCGATGTCCAGCAGCTGCGCCGCCTGGTCGTTCATGGTCTCGGTGGCGCGCGCGGCGTGTTCCACCATCGCCGCGTTCTGCTGCACCACCTGCTCCATCTGGGTGACGGCGCTGGTGACCTGCGCGATCCCCTGGCTCTGCTCCTGGCTGGCCGAGGCGATCTCCGCGATGAGCGTGCTGACCTGCTGGACGGAACCGACGATCTCCTGCATCGTCGCGCCCGCGGCATCCACCAGCTTGGTGCCCGCGTCGACCTTGCCCACCGAGTCGCCGATCAGCGCCTTGATCTCCTTGGCCGCGCCGGCGCTGCGCTGGGCCAGGCTGCGCACCTCCGCCGCCACCACGGCGAAGCCGCGGCCCTGCTCGCCGGCGCGCGCGGCTTCCACCGCGGCGTTGAGGGCGAGGATGTTGGTCTGGAACGCGATGCCGTCGATCACGCCGATGATGTCCGCGATGCGGCGGGAGGATTCGGCGATGCCGGTCATGGTCTGCACGACATCGCCCACCACCTGTCCTCCGTGCACCGCCACCTCCGAAGCGCGGGCGGCGAGCTGGTTCGCTTCGCGCGCATGGTCGGCGTTCTGGTTGACGGTGGCGGTGAGTTCCTCCATGGAGCCGGCCGTTTCCTCCAGCGTGCTCGCCTGTTCCTCGGTGCGCTGCGAGAGGTCCGTGTTGGCCTGCGCGATCTGCTCGCTCGATTCGGCCACGGTCCGCGCGCCTTCGACCACCTCCGCCACCAGCGCCTTCAGGTTGCGCTGCATGGTGGCGAGCGACGCCAGCAGTTGCCCGACCTCGTCGCGCGAACGCGCTTCGACGCGCTGGCTCAGGTCGCCGCGGGCGACCGTTTCCACCGCCGCCACGGCGCCCTGCAGCGGCCGGGTGATGGAGCGCGCGAGCAGCCAGGACAGGAGGCCGGCCAGCACGAGCGCCAGCGATCCGAACGTGTAGAGCGCCAGCGCCTGCTGCTTCTGGCTTTGCAGGAAGCCGGCCTGCGCCTGCTCGACCAGCTGGTCCTGCAACTCGATCAGCCTGGCCATCGCGCCGTTGGTGGCGGCACCGGCCGGCGTGAGGGCCTCGGCGCGGAACTTCACCGCCTCCTCGGCCTGGTCGGCCATGACCAGCTCGAACCAGCGCAGCCGCGCATCCGAATACTTGCCGAAGGCGCCCACCAGTTCCTTGCGCAGGCCGTCCTCCGCCGCCGTGAGTGCGCCCACCTTGGCGGTGTCGTAGACGGCCATGGCCTGCTCGAACTGCTTGCGGGTCGGCCCGGAGCGCTCGACGATCTGCCGGCGCGACGCCGCATCGGTGACGGCGATGAACTGGGCGACGTCCCACCGCAGGGACCAGACCGCAGCGTTCGCGGCCGCGAGCGCGCTGGTGCGCTCGTGCCGGTCGACGGTCTGCCGCATCTGATCGGAAGTGCGCTCGATGTTCAGCGCCGACAGGGCCAGGACGGCGACGAGTCCCAGCAGGACGAGCGCGAAGCCGATGGCCATGCGCGTGCCGATTTTCAGGTTGGACAACATGGATTTCCTCTCTCGTGCCGGGAGGTTCGCCGATGGAGCCGGATGTCGCTTGTGCGACGTCAAGAGGCTCTGCGGCGGCGCGCCGCAGGCGTCAGGCTGGCTGAAGCCTGTGTTGCACCAGCGCACGGGCCGGCGTGGCGTTCTCCGCTTGCGCCTCGCCGATGCGGAAGCGGCTCACCGAGTGCAGCAGCGCGGCGGCCTGCTCCTTCATGGCCTCGGTGGCGGCCGAGGCCTCTTCCACCAGGCTCGCGTTCTGCTGCACCACCTGGTCCATCTGCGAAACGGCGGTGGTCACCTGCGAGATGCCCTGGCTCTGCTCCTGGCTCGCCGCGGCGATCTCGGCCACCAGGGCCGTCACCTTCTGCACCGCCGCCACGATCTCCTGCATGGTGGCGCCGGCCTCGTCGACCAGCCGCGTGCCCGCCACCACCTGCTCCACCGAGCCGCCGATCAAGGCCTTGATCTCCTTGGCCGCGCCGGCGCTGCGCTGCGCCAGCGCCCGCACTTCCGCCGCCACGACGGCGAAGCCGCGCCCCTGCTCGCCGGCGCGCGCGGCCTCCACCGCCGCATTGAGCGCCAGGATGTTGGTCTGGAAGGCGATGCCGTCGATCACGCCGATGATGTCCGCGATCTTGCGCGAGGACTCGGAGATGCCCTCCATGGTGCGCACCACGTTGCCCACGGCCTGGCCGCCGCGGGTGGCGACCTCGGAGGCGCCGGCGGCCAGCGTGCTCGCCTGTTGCGCGTTCTGCGCGTTCTGGTTCACGGTGGCCGTGAGCTGCTCCATCGAGCTGGCGGTCTCCTCCAGGGTGCTGGCCTGTTCCTCGGTGCGCTGCGAGAGGTCGAGGTTGCCCTGCGCGATCTGCGCGCTGGTGTCGGCGACCGCCTGCGCGCCGCCCACCACCTCGCCCACCAGGGCGCGCAGGTTGCCCTGCATCGTCTGCAGGGCGGCGAGCAGCTGCCCCACCTCGTCGCGCGAGCGCACCTGGATCGGGCGCGTCAGGTCGCCGCGGGCGACGGCCTGGATGGAAACCACCGCCTCGTGCAGCGGCCGCGTGATGGAACGCGTGAGCAGCAGGATCACCGCTGCCGCGGCGGCGAGTGCGATCACGCCCACCGCGTGGATGAACCAGCGCGAGCGATTCAGCTCCAGGACGTAGTAGTCGTCGGCCTTCAACACCTCGCGGTCCTTCATGTCGCTCAGTTTCTCCAGCGCCGCCAGCGCCTGGGCGGCGGCGGGCTGCAGGCGCTCGGCGGAGAGCGCCAGGACCTCTTCGGTGCGGCCGGCTTCGAGCGCCCCGAACCAGGGCTCGCGGACGGCGCTCAGGCGATCGAAGGCCGCCCGCAGTTCGCCCAGCAGCGCGGCTTCGTCGGTGGCCAGGTCGGCGGCCTGCTGGTAGTTGAACATCGCGGCGTCGAACTGCTTGCGCGTGAGCGCGGCACGCGCGGAGGCCTGCTCGCGGGCGGCCGCGTCCGGCGCGGCCAGTGCCTGCGCCAGGTGGGCGCGCAGGGCCCATACCGCGCCGTTGGCCTGCGCCAGCGCGCCGGTCTGGTCGTGGCGCATGGTGACGTCGTTGCTGAGGCCTTTCGCATGCTCGATGTTGATGGCGGCCAGCGCCCACACGGCAAGGAAGGCGGCCAATACGGCGGCGAACCCGAGTCCGAGGCGGGGGCCGATCTTGAGTCTGGAGAACATCACGAACCTTTCGCGCGGAGCGGGCCCGGCGGCCGTCTCCCATGGCCGGAAGGATGCTGGTCGTAACCAGATGTGCAAATGCGCTGGATCAAGAAGGCTTTTCATCGGCGCGCGGGCGGTGGCGCGGGCGCGACCGGCGGTCCTGCGCGGCTGCCGGCACAATGCGCGTCCATGCCATTGCCTGCCTCGCCATGAACCCGGGTCCCGGGCATGACCGCCGCCTCGTCCTCTGGCTCTCGCTGGCCCAGTTGATCACCTGGGGCAGCGTCTTCTACACCTTCGCCGTGCTGCTCGCGCCCGTGGAGCGCGAACTCGGGCTCACCCGCGCGCAGTCGTCGCTCGCCTTCAGCCTCGCGCTGCTGGCCGAAGGCTTGTTCTCCTATCCGGTGGGCCGCTGGATCGACCGCGGGCACGAACGGGCGGTGATGACCGGCGGCTCGCTGCTGGCGATCGCCGGCCTGGTGCTGCACTCGCGGGTGCATTCCGCCGCGGGTTTCTATGCCGCGTGGTTCGTGCTCGGGGCGGCGCTGGCCGCGACGCTCTATACGCCCGTGTTCGCGGTGGTCACGCGCCGCTTCCCGCTGGACTTCCGCCGCGCCATCATCACCTTGACCTTCCTGGGCGGGCTGGCCAGCAGCGTGTTCATTCCGCTGTCGGCGTGGCTGATCGCGGTGCTGGGGTGGCGGCCGGCGCTGCTGGCGCTGGCGGCCATCCACCTGCTGGTGTGCGTGCCGATCCACTTCCTGTGCCTGCGCGGGGCGCC
>NZ_DASSVG010000077.1:0-6051 GCF_035706265.1 Ramlibacter sp.
GTGCAGCCGGTATTGGCCGCCAGGCGGATGACGTTGCCCGTGTTGGGCGGGATCTCGGGCGTGACGAGCACGATGTGGAACATCGCGGGATTGTGGCGTGGCTCAGCCCTGCGGATGCGGCTCCGTGCGCGCGAGGACGACGGCGCTCACGCGCCGCGCACCGGCCTGCCGCAGCGCCTGCGCCGCGCCATGCAGCGACGCCCCGCTGGTCATCACGTCGTCGACCAGCACGACGTGCTTGTCCCGCACTTGATGCGCCCGCAGCGGCTCGACGCCGAAGGCGCCCGCCACGTTGCGCTGGCGTGCGGCGCGGTCCAGCGCCGTCTGCGAGCCGGTCTCGCGCAGGCGCAGCAGCAGCGTCGCATCGGTCTTCGCGGCCGCCAACTGGCGCGCCAGCAGCAGTGCCTGGTTGAAGCCCCGCTCGGCCAGCCGCCCGCGCGCCAGCGGCATGGGCAGGGCGAGATCGGCGCGCGCAAGTTCATCCGCCACGCCGGGAACCGCGGCCATGCGCCGCGACAGCGTCGCGGCCCAGCCCGGCTCGCCACGGAACTTGAAGCGGCCCACCAGCCCCGACCAGGGATAGGCGTAATCGACTGCGGCGAAGCAGGCCGCGAGCGGCGGCGGCTCGCGCAGGCAGGCGCCGCAGACGGGCACGCCCTCGGGCAGGGGCAGGGCACAGCAGCGGCAGCGCGGACGCGCCGGCGCGAAGCGGACTTCGCAGGCTTCGCACAGCGGCTGCGCGGGCCAAGCGCCGCACACGGCGCAGCGGCCGGGCGGCGCGGCGAGCCACTCCAGCAGCCGGGCGATGCGCATGCCTCAATATACTGGGCGGCCCTGCCCATGACCTCCTCCGAACGACCGCCCACCATCGATCCCGTCGCCGCCGCGCGCTGGGAGCGCAGCGCCCCCGCCGCCAGCCCCTGGCTGCACGAGGAGGTCGGGCGGCGCATGGCGGAGCGCCTGCAGTGGATCAAGCGCGCGCCCGCGGCCTGGGCCGACTGGGAGCCGGTGCGCGGCGGCCTGGAAGCGCACGCCCTGGTGGCGCAGCAGTACCCGCAGGCCCGTGCCCACGTGGTCGAACCGCAGCCGAAGCGGGCCGCGGTGGCGAAGGAGCGCCTCGCCAGGCCCTGGTGGAAGCGCATCGCGGGCGGCGGGGCGGTCGAGGTCGGTCCGGTGCCGGTGGGTGGCGTGCAGATGCTGTGGTCCAACATGGAGCTGCACATGGCCGCCGACCCGCAGGCCCTGATGCGCGAGTGGCAACAGGCGCTGGCGGTCGACGGCTTCCTGATGTTCTCCTGCCTGGGGCCCGACACGTTGAGGGAACTGCGCGGGCTCTATGCGGCGCTCGGCTGGCCCGCCCCGAGCCACGAGTTCACCGACATGCACGACTGGGGCGACATGCTGGTGCAGGGCGGCTTCGCCGAGCCCGTGATGGACATGGAGCGCATCACGCTGGCCTTCGAGACGCCCGAGCGGCTGCTGCAGGAACTGCGCGAGCTCGGGGCCAACCTGCATCCGGGGCGCTTCGGCGCCCTGCGCGGGCGCGGCTGGCACGCGCGCCTGCGCGAGGAGATCGGCCGCCACCTGCGCAGCGAGGACGGCCAGCTCACGCTCACCTTCGAGATCATCTACGGCCACGCCCTCAAGCCCTTGCCCCGCGTCGGCGAGCAAAGCGCGGTGTCGCTGTCGGACATGCGGGCCATGTTGCGCGGAGGCCGCAGCCGCGAATGAATCGAACGTCGCTTGCGCTGCGTCAAGGCGGCATTTAGCTCCGATTGCGCCATGTCAATGCCACCTCCATGGAATGGTGGCACATCCGGGCGGGCTACAATGCGCGGTCGATTCTGGTGCACTGCGCCGTGGCCAACCTCGTATTCCGTTTCGCCATCGTCCAGGGGCAGGCCATCCACTGGTTCCTGGGCCGCAACTGCTCGGTGAAGCCCGCCCAGCTGGGATGGCTCTACCTGTCGTTGTGCGTGGTATCGCTCGGAATCGCGGTGTTCTTCTGGTTCCAGGGTGCGGTGCTGGTCCTGCCTTTCACGTGGGTCGAGCTGGCGGCGGTGGGCGTCGCCTTCCTGGCCTACGCCCGCCACGCGGCCGACCGCGAGCACATCCTGCTGCAAGGCCGCAGGCTGGTGGTGGAACTGGAGAGCGCGGGCCGGCTGGAGCGCGCGGAATTCAACCGCGACTGGGTGCGCGTGGAGCCGGCGGCGGACGACCGCTCGTTGATCGAGGTGTCGGGCCAGGGCCGGAGGGTGAACGTGGGGCGCTTCGTGCGCCCGGAGCTGCGGCCGGCGCTCGCGCGCGAGCTGCGGCAGGCGCTGCGCGAGGCGTGAGCGGGGCAGAAGAACGGATTTATTGAGGGCTGGAGCTGAAAACGATGAAGAGACATTCGAAGATCGCGGCGCTGATGCTGGCGCTCGCCCAGGCCGGCACTGCGGCAGCGGCGGTGCAGGACCTGCCGGGCGGCCCCGGGGTGCGGCAGCTGAACCTCCATGCCGGCGCGACGCGCATCGCGGTGGAGCAATCCTGGCTGCACTGGTTCATGCTGATCACGTGCACCGTGATCTTCGTGCTGGTGTTCTCCGTGATGTTCTATTCCATCTGGAAGCATCGCAAGTCCGTCGGCCACAAGGCCGCCAACTTCCACGAGTCGGTGACGGTGGAAGTGGTCTGGACGGCCATCCCCTTCATCATCGTGATCCTGATGGCGCTGCCGGCCACCAAGGTGCTGGTCGCGTCCAAGCACACCTCCAACGCCGACGTGACCATCAAGGCCACCGGCTACCAGTGGAAGTGGGGCTACGACTACCTCACGGGCGACGCCCAGGGCGTGAGCTTCCTGTCCACCATCGACAGCACGCACCGCGAGCTGTCCAACGCCGGCGCCCAGGGCGACATGCCCAACGACTACCTGCTCAAGGTCGACAACCCGCTGGTGGTGCCCGTCAACAAGAAGGTGCGCATCATCACCACCGCCAACGACGTGATCCACTCCTGGGGCGTGCCGGAATTCGGCGTCAAGCAGGACGCGATCCCCGGCTTCGTGCGCGACACCTGGTTCCGCAGCGAGAAGGTGGGCGACTTCTACGGCCAGTGCTACGAGCTGTGCGGCAAGGAGCACGCCTACATGCCCATCCACGTCAAGGTGGTGAGCCAGGACGAGTTCGTGAAGTGGGCCGACGACCAGAAGAAGATCCTGGCCGCCAAGGCCGACGATCCGGCCAAGGTCTGGACGCTGCCCGACATCGTCGCCCGCGGCGAGAAGGTCTATGCCGCCAACTGCGCGGCCTGCCACCAGCCCAATGGCAAGGGCGCCGGCCCGATCCTGCCGCTGGACGGCTCGCCCGTCGTGCTCGATGCCGACAAGACCAAGCAGATCCAGGTGGTGCTGAACGGCCGCAACGCGATGCCGCCCTGGAAGCAGCTGAGCGACACGGACATCGCCGCCGTGATCAGCTACACCAAGAACCACTGGAGCAACAAGACCGGCCAGATCGTCCAGCCCGCCGAAGTGCTGGCGCAACGCGGCAAGTAAGCAGGGAGACAGAGGAACCATGAGCGCAGTTCTCGACCCGCACGGCCACGCGGCCGGCCACCACGACGAGCACCACGAGCACGCCCCCACCGGCTGGCGGCGCTGGGTGTTCGCCACCAACCACAAGGACATCGGGACGCTGTACCTGCTGTTCTCCTTCACCATGCTGATGTTCGGCGGCGTGCTGGCCATGGGCATCCGCGCCGAGCTGTTCCAGCCCGGCCTGCAGCTGGTGAACCCCGAGCTATTCAACCAGCTCACCACCATGCACGGGATCATCATGGTGTTCGGCGCCATCATGCCGGCCTTCGTGGGTTTCGCGAACTGGATGCTGCCGCTGCAGATCGGCGCGCCCGACATGGCCTTCGCGCGGATGAACAACTTCAGCTTCTGGCTGTTGATCCCCGCGGGCCTGATGCTGGCGATGTCCTTCTTCCTGCCGGGCGGGGCGCCCGCCGCCGGCTGGACGATCTACGCGCCGCTGACGATGCAGATGGGCCCGTCGATGGACTACGCCATCTTCGCGCTGCACATCATGGGCGCCAGCTCGATCATGGGGTCGATCAACATCATCGTCACCATCCTGAACATGCGCGCGCCCGGCATGACGCTGATGAAGATGCCGATGTTCTGCTGGACGTGGCTGATAACCGCCTACCTGCTGATCGCCGTGATGCCCGTGCTCGCCGGCGCCATCACCATGACGCTGACGGACCGCCACTTCGGTACCACCTTCTTCAACCCCGCGGGCGGCGGCGACCCGGTGATGTACCAGCACATCTTCTGGTTCTTCGGCCACCCCGAGGTCTACATCATGATCCTGCCGGCCTTCGGCATCATCAGCCACGTGGTGCCGGCCTTCTCGCGCAAGCGCCTGTTCGGCTACGCCTCCATGGTGTACGCCGTGGCCGCCATCGCGATCCTGTCCTTCATCGTGTGGGCGCACCACATGTTCACCACCGGCATGCCGGTGACGGGCCAGCTGTTCTTCATGTACGCCACCATGCTGATCTCGGTGCCCACGGCCGTGAAGATCTTCAACTGGACGGCGACGATGTGGAAGGGCTCGATGACCTTCGAGACGCCGATGCTGTTCGCGGTGGGCTTCATCTTCGTGTTCACCATCGGCGGCTTCACCGGCCTGATCCTGGCCATGGCGCCGATCGACCTGCTGCTGCAGGACACCTACTACGTGGTGGCGCACTTCCACTACGTGCTGGTGGCCGGTTCGCTGTTCGCCCTGTTCGCCGGCTTCTACTACTGGTCGCCCAAGTGGACGGGCGTGATGTACAACGAGGGCCGCGGCAAGATCCACTTCTGGTGGTCGCTGATCTCCTTCAACGTCGCCTTCTTCCCGATGCACTTCCTGGGCCTGGCGGGCATGCCGCGCCGCTACGCCGATTACCCGATGCAGTTCGCCGACTTCAACGCGGTCGCCTCCGTCGGCGCCTTCGCCTTCGGCATCGCCCAGGTGTACTTCTTCTTCTTCGTGGTGCTGCCGGTGATGCGCGGCCAGGGTGCCGCGGCGCCGCAGCGTCCGTGGAACGACCCGGACGGCAAGGGCGCCGAAGGCCTGGAATGGGAAGTGCCCTCGCCGGCGCCCTTCCACACCTTCGAGGTGCCCCCGCGCCTGGATGCCACCGCCACCCGCGTGCTGGACGCACGCGTGCAGCCGGAACACCCCGGCGCGGTGCACTGAGCGCGATGACGGACGTGGCGCGCAAGGACGACGAGCAGCGCAAGGCCAACGTGCGGCTGGCGCTGATCCTGGCGTCCGTCGCACTGGTGCTGTTCCTCGGCTTCATCGCGAAGATGGTCCTGCTGGAGCACTGAGGCGATGGCGCTGATGGACCGCGAGAACCGCAGGATGCTGGGCAAGCTGGCCGTCGTGGCGGCCGGCATGTTCGCCTTCGGCTACGCGCTGATCCCGGTCTACAAGCACGTCTGCGAGGCGCTGGGCATCAACGTGCTGGCCGTGAGCGAGCGGCAGGTGCCGGGCACGTCGACGGCCAAGCCGAACACGCAGGTCGACCGCAGCCGCGTGATCACGGTGGAGTTCGACGCCAACGCGCGCGGGCCCTGGCGGTTCAAGCCGGCCCAGCCCTCGATCCGGGTGCACCCGGGCGAGCTGGCGACCGTGATGTACGAGTTCCAGAACGTGCAGGACCGGCGGATGTCCGCCCAGGCGATCCCGAGCTACGCGCCGCGCAACGCCGGGCCGCACTTCAACAAGATCGAGTGCTTCTGCTTCCAGCAGTACACGCTGGAGCCGGGCGAGAAGAAGCAGTGGCCGGTGGCCTTCGTGATCGACCCCAAGATCTCGAAGGACGTGAAGACCATCACGCTGTCGTACACCTTCTTCGAGGTGGGCGGCAAGACGCCGGAGGCGCCGGGATGAGCGTCTGGCGGACGGCCAAGGCGGTGCTCTGGGGCTTCCTGGGCGTCCGCAGGAAAAGTGGGTACGAGGAGGATCTGGGCAAGCTGAATCCCATCCACGTCATCGCAGTGGGGCT
>NZ_DASSVG010000078.1:0-8083 GCF_035706265.1 Ramlibacter sp.
GGCGGCGCCGTGATGGCCGGCAGCCAGGCCCTGGCGGCGCAGCAGCAGCTCAATTTCTCGCGCGACATGGAACGCGAGGCCGACCGCATCGGCTTCGGCGTCGCCACCCAGGCCGGCTTCGCGCCGCAGGGTTTCGTCACGATGTTCGAGAAGCTGCAGCAGGCCGCCCGCCTGAACGACAACGGCGCCTATCCCTACCTGCGCACCCACCCGATGACCAGCGAACGCATCGCCGACATGCAGGCGCGCCAGCAGCTGGGGGACCACGCTGCGGTGCAGCCGACGCTGGAGCACGCCCTGATGGCCGGCCGCGCGCGCGTGTTCGCCAATCCCGGCGTCGACGCGCTGCGGGCCATGGTGGCGGAGGCCGATGCGAGCGGCTTCGGCGCCCTGCCGCGCAGCCGCCAGGCCGGCGTGCTGTACGGGGCCGCCTTCGCGGCGGCGCGCCTGCGCGATGCGGCCACGGCCGCCAGGCTGCTGGCGAAGCTCGACGAAACGGTCGCCGGCGATGCCGCCGGCCAGCGGGTGGCCAAGCTGCTCGCGGCCGAAATCGCTCTGGCCGGCGGCGACGCCGCGCGCGTTCTGCGCACGCTGGACGCCGAAAGCCGCCGCCGGCCCGAGGTGCTGCTGGTCGCCCAGGCGCAGATCGGCGCCGGCAAGGCACGCGACGCGGCGCAGCGCCTGCAGACCTGGGTGGCGACGCAGCCGCGAGATGCCGCGGCTTGGCAGCTGCTGTCCTCCGCGTATGGCGCGCAGGGCCAGTCGGTGCGGGCCGTGCGGGCCGAAGCCGAGGCCCGGGTGGCGCAGCTCGATTACACCGCCGCGCTGGACCGCTTCAAGGCCGCGCAGGACCTGGTGCGCAGGGGCGGGGGCGACCACATCGAGGCGTCGATCATCGACACCCGGGCGCGCCAGGTCGAATCAACGCTTCGCGAACAGGCGCTCGAGCGCTGATTCGATCACCACGCCGGCGGCGGTGTAGATCAGCGAGCCCACCAGCGCGGCCACGAAGTCGCGCACGACGAAGCCCTGCAGCACCGCGGCGGCCAGCCAGAACATCAGCGCGTTGATGACGAAGAGGAAGAGTCCCAGCGTCACCACCGTGACGGGCAGCGTCAGCACCACCAGCACCGGCCGCACTACGGTGTTGAGCAGCCCGATCACGAGCGCCGCCGCCATGGCCGAAGCGAAGGACTTCACCTCGACCCCGCTGTACACGTAGGCGACGAACAGCAGCGCCGAGGCGCTGAGGAGCCACTTGCTGATCAGCTTGAGCATGGCCGCAAGGATAGCAGCCGTGCCCGCGCAGGCCCGTCTCTCTGCCGCCCAGGCTCCTAGTACTCGAAAGCGGCGAAGGAGCAGAACAGCCACGCACCGAAACCCAGCATCGCGCCGGGCGACCAGCGCATCGCGTCGCCGCCGCTGCCCGCCGACTTGGGGCGGCGCGCGTCGATGACCCGGGCGTCGCCGTGTTCGGCCATCAGCGCGCGGGTGAGTTCGGGCAGCGGCCCCTTGGCGAGCACGGGGGTGACCGCGTCGCCGCGCTGCCGCAGCGCGGGCACCATCTGGTCGAACAGCTTGTCGGCCCACTTGGCGCGCCAGTTCTCGCGCGCCGAGTGGCTCACCCACTTGCTGATGCGGTGCGTCATGCGCGGGGCGCACGCCACCAGCACCCAGTGGGTGGGCTCGGCGGCGGCGGGCAGCAGGGGCCGCGCGTAGGCCGCGTCGTCCAGGTACACGATCACCTTTTCCATGGAGCCTCCTCGGGCGCCTCCCTCAGGGCGCGTCGGCGGATCGGCGCGCCGCGCGGGTGGCCAGCCAGCCCGCACCGAGCACGCCGGCGATGCACACAGCATACGTGCTCCAGCGCGCGAATGCATGCAGGGTTCCCGCGGGGTCGAACACCGCGTCGAGCAGCGGCTCGCCGACGATCATCTTGGCCGCGGTGAAGGCCAGCACGGCCGCACCGAGCTGGATGATGACCGGGAAGCGCTCCACCAGCCGCAGCACCATGGTGCTGCCGAAGACCACGATGGGCACGCTGACCAGCAGGCCGATGACGACCAGGTCGAAGGCGCCGTGCGCCGCGCCGGCCACGCCCAGCACGTTGTCCACACCCATCAGCGCGTCGGCGATCACGATGGTGCGCATCGCGCCCCAGAAGGTGGTGGCCGCCGGGCCGTGGTCCTCATGGCCGCCGTCGTCCGCGATCAGGCGGTAGGCGATCCACAGCAGGCCGAGGCCGCCCACCAGCATCAGGCCCGGGATCTGGAGCAGCCAGACCACGCCGATGGTCATCAGCGAGCGCACGACGATGGCGCCCACCGTGCCCCAGACGATCGCCTTGCGCTGCAGCCGCTTGGGCAGGTTGCGGGCGGCGAGCGCGATCACGATCGCGTTGTCCCCGGCGAGCACCAGGTCGATGAGGATGATGGCCGCCAGGGCCGACCACCACGCGGCAGAGAGGAATTCCATGCGAAGCTCCGAAACGCAGACGATTGATCGCCCGGGCGAAATGGATCAGCACGCACACGTGGTTGCGGACGGGGCTCGATCCAGGCCGCGCGGGCCCGATCGAAGGTCTTGCTCGGCTTGCAGTGGCTGACTGCTGCCCGACCAGCCGGAAGCTTGCGCTTCGTATTGACGGCTGGCCGATGGCCGGCGCCCCGGTTGGGAGCGCGGACCGGGAGCTACTCCCCTTCGCGAATCCGGATTAGAACACAGCTCCCCGCTTTTTGTTCCAAGGCCGGGCTATCATGGATTTCCAGCAGTACCTCGTGGCCCAGCCATGGCCGGCATCCACATCACAGACCTCGAAGCCGCCATCAACTTCTGGCGCGAGCGCAAGCCCTCGCCGGACGGCGTGACGCTCGCCCCCGAACTGCGGGCGCTGGCGGAGGTGTACGCGCTCATGGTGTTCCACCACGAGGACGAGGCCGACGAGCGCGGCTTCCCCGCTGCCGCCTACGCCGCCTGGAAGGCCTGGTACGAGACCCAGCCGGATACGCCCTGCATCGCGATCTGTTCCACCTCGCAGGGGGACGCGTGGTGCAAGGGCTGCGGGCGCAGCTTCGACGAGGTGCAGCACTGGCCCGCGATGACGCCGGCGCAGAAGCGCGAGGTCTGGCGCCGCATCACGCTGCATGGGAGCGCCTGGCGCTTCAACCGCTATGCGGAGCGCGCGTCGGAGGGCGCGGCGCAGTCCACCACCGCGCCCGGGCCCTGACCGTGCGGCGCGTCACGCAGGCCCCCAACATCGCCATCGCCTCCATGTGGGCCGACACGCTGCGGCAGGCCGGCATCGAGGCCTCCGTGCAGCGGCAGTTCCTCTCCAGCGTGGCCGGCGAACTGCCGCCGGACCAGTGCCTGCCCGAGATCTGGGTCACGCACGACGAGCAGCTGGAGGCCGCCCGCGCCCTGCTGCGCCAGCTGCAGCACCTGCCCCAGCGGCGCTGGCGCTGCGCCTGCGGCGAGCTGGTGGAGGGCGGCTTCGAGTCGTGCTGGAACTGCGGGCGGCCGATGCCTCCTTGACCGTCACTTCCAGCGCAGCGGCTCGATGTCGACGTGCCGGTTCGCATCCCCCAGCATCAGCACGCCTTCCTGGATCGTCGCCTGCAGCTGCATGCTGCGTTGGGCGAGGGCCTCCAGCGCCTGCGAGGCCTGCGAAGGGATGCGCCACACGGCGAGATTCGACAGGCGCGTGAGCTTGGTCTCGATCCCCTTCCACCACACTTCCGCCGCGTGATGGAAGGCATACACCGCCACCTGCTCCGACTGGCGGCAGGCCTTGGCGAGCGCCGTGTCATCGGGCTGGCCGACCTCGATCCACAGGCGCGTCTGGCCGGTGAAGTCGCGCAGCCAGGCATCGGGCTCGTCGGGGTCCGACAGGCCCTTGCCGAAGGCCAGCGTGCCGTCGCCGCCGCAGACCGTCTGCAGTTCGTGTGCGTGGAAGGCCAGCGCCGCCAGCCGTACCATCATGCGTTCGTCGGTCTCGCTCGGATGGCGCGCCAGCGTGAGCGCGTGGTCGGCGTAGTAGCCGTGGTCGATGTCGGCCACGGCGATCTGCGCCTTGAAGACGGTGGATTTGAGAGCCACCGGATCAAACGCGACGCGCGAGTTCGGCGGCCTTGCCGGTGTACGAAGCCGGCGTCATCGCCAGCAGCCGGTCCTTCTCCGCCTGCGGGATGTCGAGCGAGCGGATCAGCGCGTGCAGGTCTTCGGCGGAGACGGTCTTGCCGCGCGTCACTTCCTTCAGCTTCTCGTAGGCGCCGTGCACGCCGTAGCGGCGCATCACGGTCTGGATCGGCTCGGCGAGCACTTCCCAGGAAGTATCGAGGTCGGTGCGCAGCGCCTCCTCGTTCAATTCCAGCTTCGCCAGGCCGATGCCCAGCGAGTGGTAGGCGAGCGCCGCGTAGCCAAGCGCCACGCCCATGTTGCGCAGCACCGTGGAATCCGTCAGGTCACGCTGCCAGCGCGAGACCGGCAGCTTCTCCGACAGGTGCTTCAGCAGCGCGTTGGCCAGCCCCAGGTTGCCTTCGGCGTTCTCGAAGTCGATCGGGTTCACCTTGTGCGGCATGGTGGAGGAGCCGATCTCGCCTTCGCGCAGCTTCTGCTTGAAGTAGCCCAGGCTCACGTAGCCCCACACGTCGCGGCACCAGTCGACCAGGACCGTGTTGGCGCGCGCGACCGCGTCGAACAGTTCGGCCATGTAGTCGTGCGGCTCGATCTGGATGCTGTAAGGCTGGAAGGTCAGGCCCAGGCCGAAGGGCTCGGGCGACTCCACCACCTTGCGGCTGAAGGCCTCCCAGTCGAAATCGGGCCAGGCGGCGAGGTGCGCGTTGTAGTTGCCGACGGCGCCGTTCATCTTGGCCAGCAGCCTGACTGCGGCCACCTTCTCGCGCGCGGCCGCCAGGCGCACCACCACGTTGGCGATCTCCTTGCCCACCGTGGTGGGGCTCGCCGTCTGGCCGTGGGTGCGGCTCAGCATGGGGACGGCGGCGTACTGGTGCGCCATCTCGCGCATCTTCGCGATCACGGCATCCAGCGCCGGCAGCAGCACCAGCTCGCGCGCGCCTTTCAGCTGCAGCGCGTGGCTGGTGTTGTTGATGTCCTCGCTGGTGCAGGCGAAGTGGACGAACTCGCTGGCCGCCCGCAGCTCGGGCCGGGCCTCGAACTTGGACTTGATCCAGTATTCGACGGCCTTGACGTCGTGGTTGGTGGTCTTCTCGATCTCCTTGATGGCGGCGGCGTCGGCCTCGGAGAAGTTCTTGACCAGGCTCAGGAGGTAAGTGCGCGCTCCGGGCGTGAGCGGCTTGAATTCGGAGAAGCCGGCGTCCGACAGCGCGATGAACCAGCAGACTTCCACCTGCACGCGCTTGTGCATGTAGCCCTGCTCGCTCATCAGCGGGCGCAGCGCGGCGAGCCGCGCGGCGTAGCGGCCGTCCAGGGGGGACAGCGCGGAAATCGTGGAGAGAGGCATCATGGAATTCTAGGCCGTGCCCCGCCGGGGGATCGGACGCGTGTCCTGTGGCAGCCCCACGACAGCAGTCAAAATCCATTCCCCTAGAATGAAACCGAACCCTCCCCCCTCCAGAACCAGAACACGCCAGGCGGCCCCCATGAAGTTGATCGGATCCACCACCAGCCCGTACGTGCGCAAGGTGCGCGTCGTGATGGCCGAGAAGAAGCTGGATTACCAGTTCGTGGAAGAGGACGTCTGGGCCGCCGACACGTCGATCATGAATTCCAACCCGTTGGGCAAGGTGCCCTGCCTGGTGATGGAAGGCGGCGAGGCGCTGTTCGACTCGCGCGTGATCGTGGAGTACCTGGACACGCTCTCGCCGGTGGGCAAGCTCATTCCCGCGGTTGGCCGCGAGCGCGCCGAGGTCAAGACCTGGGAAGCGCTGGCCGATGGCGTTCTGGATGCGCTGGTGCTGGCCCGGCTCGAATCGCACTGGTCCGGCCGGCCCAAGGCGCAGCGCTGCGACGCCTGGATCGATCGCCAGCTGGCCAAGACCCAGGCGAGCCTCAAGGCCATGAGCCAGGGCCTGGGCGACAAGCCCTTCTGCGCCGGCATCTACCTGAGCCTGGCCGACATCGCCATCGGCTGCGCGCTCGGCTACCTCGATTTCCGCTTCCCGGAGATCGACTGGCGCACGCCCTATCCGAACCTGGCCAAGCTGCACGAAAAGCTGATGCAGCGCGCCAGCTTCGCCGAGACGAAGCCGGCCTGAGGCACTGACCGGACCCAAAGTAAAAAGCCGCCCTCGGGCGGCTTTTTACTTTGCTGAAAAAAATGCTGCGAAGCGCCCCGAAACGAAGAGGGAGGGAGGGAGGAGGAGAAGAGTCGCCTCGGGATTGCATCCGTGACCGGTGGTCCGGACGACTTCGCAGCAGCAAAACCGGAAAGTCCCTGCCTCTTGCCCGTGAGAGTCAAGCAGTTGCCCGACGGTTCCGGTGCAAAATCGATTCGTTCGTAAATTTATGTACAGGCGTTTGGCGCCGGCGCTACGCGGCAGTGCCGACGCCGCGCGGACTCAGCGGGCAGCGAGCTGCTGCTCCAGCGTCTTGAGCAGTTCCGGATCGCTGGGCGTGGTGCGGCTGGCGTACTGCGCCACCACCTTGCCGTCCCGGCCGATCAGGTACTTGTGGAAGTTCCAGGCCGGGGCCTTGCCGGTCTTTGCCGCCAGCTCGCGGAACAGCGGATTGGCCGCCGCCCCCGCCACCGAGCTCTTGCCGAACATCGGGAACTTGACCCCGAAGGTGTTCTCGCAGAAGTCGGCGATTTCCTTGTTGCTGCTCTTTTCCTGGTTGAAGTCGTTGGACGGGAAGCCCAGCACCACCAGTCCCTTGTCGCGGTAGCGGGCGTACAGGTCCTCCAGTCCCTGGTACTGCGGGGTGTAGCCGCAGTAGCTGGCCGTATTCACCACCAGCAGCACCTTGCCGGCGTACTGGCACAGCGGCTGCGGCTTCTCGTCCTGCAGCCGCGGGAAGGTGTGCTGCAGCAGGGCCGGGCAGGCCGCGGGGCTGGCGGCGGCTGCCGGGCCCGTGGCGGCGGCCGGAGCGGCCGGGGCGGGGCCGGTGGCGGCGAATGCGGCGGAAACAACGACGGTCAGGGTGGCCAGCTTCTTCATCGGAGGCTCCGGAGACAGGTCAGAAAGTGACATTTTCGCGCTCCCCACAGCACCCGGCTGTCGGGAGGGGTTTCGCCGTGCCCGGCGGTCCCCAAGGGAAAACCCCCGCCACCTACAATGGCCGGTTACATCCAGATCCATTCGCCATGCTGTACCCCGAACTGTTCAAGCAACTCGAGTCCGTCCGCTGGGACATGGACAAGGACATTCCGTGGGACGAGTTCGACGCTGCGCAGCTCAGCGAGGAGCAGGCGCAGACGATCAAGATGAATGCCATCACGGAGTGGGCCGCCCTGCCGGCCACCGAGATGTTCCTGCGCGACAACCGCAACGACAGCGACTTCTCCGCCTTCATGTCGATCTGGTTCTTCGAGGAGCAGAAGCATTCGCTGGTGCTGATGGAGTACCTGCGCCGCTTCCGTCCCGACCTCGTGCCCACCGAGGAGGAACTGCACCAGGTCCGCTTCGAGTTCGACCCGGCGCCGGCACTGGAGACGCTGATGCTGCACTTCTGCGGCGAGATCCGCCTGAACCACTGGTACCGGCGCGCCGCCGAGTGGCACACCGAGCCGGTGATCAAGCACATCTACCAGACGCTCAGCCAGGACGAGGCGCGCCACGGCGGCGCCTACCTGCGCTACATGAAGCGCGCGATCCAGAACTTCGGCGTCGATGCGAAGGCCGCGTTCGCGAAGGTGGGCGTGCTGATGGCGAGCGCCCGGCGCACGGCGCAGGCGCTGCACCCGACCAACCTGCACGTGAACAAGGCGCTGTTCCCGCGCGACACGATCCAGTCGCGCCTGCCCGATCCCGAGTGGCTGGAGCACTGGCTGGACAAGCAGATCAACTTCGACGCGGTGTGGGAAACCAAGGTGGTGGAGCGCATCCTGCACAACCTCAGCCTGCTGATGGACCGCAGCTTCAAGAGCGTGCAGGAGCTCAATCGCTAC
>NZ_DASSVG010000079.1:0-4213 GCF_035706265.1 Ramlibacter sp.
CCCGGTGCAGGGCAACGGCTCCTACGCGGCCGACTTCCCGCTCTTCCCGGGCGAGAACATCTGGAAGGCCGTGCCGCACATCATCGGCACCCTCGAGCAGGCCGGCCGGCTCTTCGCCACCGAGGGCATCGTCCACAGCTATCCGCACTGCTGGCGCCACAAGACGCCGGTGATCTACCGCGCCGCCGCCCAGTGGTTCGTCCGCATGGACGAAGGGGAAGGCGTGTTCACGAAGGACAAGGCGCCGGACACGCTGCGCAACATGGCCCTGAAGGCCATCGAGGAAACCAGCTTCTACCCGGAAAACGGCAAGGCCCGCCTGCGCGACATGATCGCGGGCCGGCCCGACTGGTGCATCAGCCGCCAGCGCAGCTGGGGCGTGCCCCTGCCCTTCTTCCTGCACAAGGATTCGGGCGAACTGCATCCGAAGACCATGGAGATCCTGGACCTCGCCGCGGCGATGGTGGAAGCCGGCGGCATCGAGGCCTGGAGCAAGGCCTCCACCGAGGAGATCCTGGCCCAGGTGGGCGCCGCGGCCGACGCGCCCCAGTACACCAAGAGCACCGACATCCTCGAAGTCTGGTTCGACTCCGGCACCACGCACACCACGGTGCTCAAGGGTTCGCACGCCGGCGCGGCGCACGAGAACGGCCCCGAGGCCGACCTGTACCTGGAAGGCCACGACCAGCACCGCGGCTGGTTCCACTCCTCCCTGCTCACGGCCTGCGCCATGTACGGGCGCGCGCCCTACCGCGGCCTGCTCACGCACGGCTTCACGGTGGACAGCCAGGGCCGCAAGATGAGCAAGTCGCTGGGCAACGGCATCGAGCCGCAGCAGGTGAGCACCAAGCTCGGGGCCGAGATCATCCGCCTGTGGGTGGCCGCCTCCGACTACTCGGGCGACATCGCCGGCGACGACAAGATCCTGGCCCGCGTGGTGGACGCCTACCGGCGCATCCGCAACACCCTGCGCTTCCTGCTCGCCAACGTGAGCGACTTCGACCCGGCCAAGGACGCCGTGCCGCTGGCCGAGATGCTGGAGATCGACCGCTACGCGCTCACCCGCGCGGCCGAATTCCAGGCCGAGGTGCTGGCGCACTTCGAGGTCTACGAGTTCCACCCGGTGGTGGCCAAGCTGCAGGTCTACTGCTCGGAGGACCTGGGCGCCTTCTACCTCGACGTGCTGAAGGACCGCCTCTACACCACGGCGCCCAAGTCGCATGCGCGCCGCAGCGCCCAGACGGCGCTGTGGAACATCACCCACGCGATGCTGCGCTGGATGGCGCCCTTCCTCAGCTTCACGGCGGAGGAGGCCTGGAAGGTGTTCGGCCATTCCGATTCGATCTTCCTCGAGGAGTACGCCGAGATCGGCGGGCCCGACACGGCGCTGCTGGCGCGCTGGAACCGCGTGCGCGAGATCCGCGACGTGGCCAACAAGTTCATCGAGGCGCTGCGCACCGAGGGCAAGGTGGGCTCGTCGCTGCAGGCCAACCTGGCGATCCGCGCCAATGCGGCGGACCTGGCGCTGCTGCGCTCGCTGGGCGAGGACCTGAAGTTCGTCTTCATCACCTCGAAGGTGACGCTCGATCCGCAGCCGCTGGCCGAGGGAGAGCTGGCCGTGGAAGTGACGGCCTCCGGCGGCACCAAGTGCGAGCGCTGCTGGCACTGGCGCGAGGACGTGGGCAGCCATGCGGCGCATCCGGCGCTGTGCGGCCGCTGCGCCGAGACCATTGCCGGCCAGGGCACCGGCAACAACGAGCACGGGGCCGTCGCCTGATGGCCGCGCGCGGCAACGGACTGATGCTGCGGGGCAGCAGCGCGTCCGGCAGCATGCTGCCGTGGCTGGCGCTGGCCCTGCTCGTGCTGATCGCGGACCAGTTCACCAAGATCCTGATCCTGGGCTACTACCAGCTGGGGGATGCGACCACCGTCACGTCCTTCTTCAACATCGTGCGGGCGCACAACACCGGCATGGCGTTCTCGTTCCTGCGCGACGCCTCCGGCTGGCAGCGCTGGTTCCTGGCCGGCGTCGCCGTGGTGGCCACGGTGTTCATCCTGTACCTGCTGAAGAAGCATGCCGGCCAGAAGTTGTTCTGCTTCGCGCTGGCCTGCATCCTGGGCGGCGCGGTGGGCAACCTGGTGGACCGGCTGCTGCATGGCTACGTGGTGGACTTCCTCCAGTTCCACTGGGCGAACCGCTGGTACTTCCCGGCCTTCAACGTGGCAGACACCGGCATCACGATCGGCGCAGCGGGCCTGATCCTGGACGAACTGCTCAGGGTGCGCCGCAGCAAATGACCTTCTCCTCCCCCTCTGGGGGGAGGCCGGGAGGGGGCGCTCGCGGCGTAGTTCGACGCCCGGAGTGCCCCCTCCCCAACCCTCCCCCAGAGGGGGAGGGAGCAATACAACACTTCGCGTTGACAGGGCACGCCCCCAGCCCGGCCGGAGCCTGCGCGGCGTATCATGTCCCGAGAACATGAAGCATTTGCTGAACCTGCTGGCAGCGGTGGCGCTGCTGGTCTGGGGCACGTATCTCGTTCGCACCGGCATCCTGCGGGTCTTCGGGGCCAACCTGCGCCAGATCCTGGCGCGCAGCATGAGCACCCGCCCGGCCGCCGGCCTGGCGGGGCTCGGCGTCACGGCGCTCGTGCAATCCAGCACCGCCACGGCGCTGATCGTTTCCGCCTTCGTCGGCCAGGGGCTGGTGAGCCTCTCCACCGCGCTGGCCATGATGCTGGGTGCCGACGTCGGCAGCAGCATGATGGTGGTCGTCTTCTCGTTCGACCTCTCCTGGCTCTCGCCGCTGTTCATCTTCGTCGGCGTCGTCCTTTTCATCACCCGCCAGTCCACGCCGCTGGGCCGCTTTGGTCGGGTGCTGATCGGCCTGGGCCTGATGCTGCTCGCGCTGCGGCTGGTGTCCGAAACGACGGCCATCATGGTCCGCTCGCCGGCGGTGAAGACGCTGCTGGAATCGCTCTCCAGCGACATCCTGCTGGAGATCACCGTCGGGGCCGTGATGGCGGTGGTGGCCTATTCCAGCCTCGCCATCGTGCTGCTCACGGCGACGCTGGCCGCCTCGGGGGGCATTCCGCTCGACGTGGCGCTCGGCCTCACCATCGGCGCCAACCTGGGCAGCGGCCTGCTGGGCGTGCTGGCCACGGCCAAGTCCGCGGTGCCGGTGCGGCAGGTGCCGATCGGCAACCTGGTGTTCAAGTGCTTCGGGGTGGTGCTGGCGGCGCCCTTCGTCGGCTATTGGGTCAAGTACCTGCGGCCCCACGTGCCCGACCACGGCACGGCGGTGGTGCTGTACCACCTGGCCTTCAACGTGCTGATCGCCCTGCTGTTCCTCGCGTTCACGCAGTACGTGGCGCGCTGGGTGGAGCAATGGCTGCCGAAGCCGGACCGCAACCTGGTGGCCGGCCGGCCGCACCACCTGGACCCCTCCGCCCTGGAGACGCCGTCGTTGGCCATCTCCAACGCCGCCCGCGAGGCGCTGCACCAGGCCGACGTGGTGGAGACCATGCTGCTCGGCATGCTGCGCGTGATCAAGGAGAACGACCTGCGCCTGGCCGAGGAGCTGCGGCGCATGGACGACACGATCGACCAGCTCTATTCCGCCATCAAGTACTACCTGACCAAGATCTCGCGCGAGGCCCTCGGCGAGGAGGAAAGCCGCCGCTGGACGGACATCATCAGCTTCACGATCAACATGGAGCAGATCGGCGACATCATCGAGCGCATCCTGCTGGACATCGAGGAGAAGAAAATCCGCAAGGGCCGCAACTTCTCCGATGCCGGCATGGCGGAGATCTGCGAACTGCACGCGCGGCTGGTCGACAACCTGCGGTTGGGGATGAGCGTGTTCCTGAACGGCTCCGTGCGCGACGCGCAGAAGCTGCTGGAGGAAAAGGCGCGCTTCCGTGACCTTGAGCGTGCCTACGCCGGCACCCACCTCACGCGGCTGACCGAGAACACGGCCCAGAGCATCGAGACCAGCTCCCTGCACCTGGACTTGATCAGCGACCTCAAGCGGATCAACTCGCACATCTGCTCGATCGCCTACCCGATCCTCGATTCGGCCGGCGCGCTGGCGCCCAGCCGGCTCAAGCCGGTGCTGCCGGAACAGCAGGCGACAAGGGCGCTGCAGTAGCGGCGGCAGCCACCTGCGCGGCGGGCAACGCCTGGGCGGGGAGCTCCTGCGGCGCGGCGGCTT
>NZ_DASSVG010000080.1:0-11857 GCF_035706265.1 Ramlibacter sp.
CGTCGAAGGTGTCGTCCTCGAAGATCGTGAGGCCCGCATCCAGGTTGGCCTGGATCACGTTGACGCCGCGCTTCACGCAGGCCAGCACGTTCTCGTCGGCGATCTCGATGCCGTAGCCGCTGCAGCCGCGTTCGCGCTGCAGGTAGTCGAGCAGCGCGCCGTCGCCGCAGCCCAGGTCCAGCACGCGCGAGCCCGCCGGCACCAGCTTCGCGATCGTGTGCAGGGTGGCCTTGTCGGTCATAGCACGGCCCCCGCGGGCAGGTCCTGCGTCGGCGCCTCGGCGGGCTCCGCCGCGATGCGGTCGAAGTAGGACCGCACCACCGCCAGGTAGCGCGGGTCTTCCAGCAGGAAGGCGTCGTGGCCGTGCGGGGCGTCGATCTCCGCGTAGCTCACGTCGCGCCGGTTGTCCAGCAGCGCCTTGACGATCTCGCGGCTGCGCGCCGGCGAGAAGCGCCAGTCGGTGCTGAAGCTCACGAGCAGGAACTTCGCCCGCGCCACCGCGAGCGCCTTGGTGAGATTGCCGTTGAAGCGCTTGGCGGGGTCGAAGTAGTCCAGCGCCCGCGTGATCAGGAGATACGTGTTGGCGTCGAAGTACTCGCTGAACTTGTCGCCCTGGTAACGCAGGTAGCTCTCGATCTGGAACTCGATGTCCTGCGTGGTGTACAGATAGTCCCCCACGCTCCGCTTCGCTCCGCTGCCCCCGGAGGGGGCTCTGCCGCCTTGGGGCGGCCCGGCGGCGGCAGGCAGGTCCATGCCTTCGCGCAGCTGGCGGCCGAACTTCTCGTTCATCACGTCGTCGGAGAGGTACGTGATGTGGCCGATCATGCGGGCGATGCGCAGCCCGCGCTTGGGCACCACGCCGTGGGCGTAGAAGTGGCCGCCGTGGAAGTCGGGGTCGGTCACGATCGCGCGGCGGGCCACCTCGTTGAAGGCGATGTTCTCGGCCGTGAGGTTGGGCGCGCTGGCCACCACCACCGCATGGCGCACGCGCTCGGGATACTGCAGCGTCCACGAGAGCGCCTGCATGCCGCCGAGGCTGCCGCCCATCACGGCCGCGAGCCGCGTGATGCCCAGGCCGTCCAGCAGCCGCGCCTGCGCATTCACCCAGTCCTCCACCGTCACCACGGGGAAGTCGGCGCCGTAGACGCGCCCGGTGTCGGGGTTCTCGTGCATGGGGCCGGTGGAGCCGAAGCAGGAGCCGAGGTTGTTGACGCCGATCACGAAGAAGCGGTCGGTGTCCACCGGCTTGCCGGGGCCGATCATGGTGTCCCACCAGCCTTCGGACTTCTCCTGGCCCGCGTAGACGCCCGCGACGTGGTGCGAGGCGTTGAGCGCGTGGCAGATCAGGACGGCGTTGCTGCGCTCGGCGTTGAGCGTGCCGTAGGTTTCGTAGGCGAGCGAGTAGCCGCGGATCGAAGCGCCGCTTTGCAGTGCAAGCGGGGCATCGAACTGCATGGATCTGGGCGTGGCGATGAAGGACATGGCAAGAAAAAACCCGGCCCCGCTGCAGCGGGCCGGGTCGCGGCCATCTTTAGCAGCATTTATTGAGCGCCCGCAAGCGAGGCAAATCGGCGCTGGAACAAGTATAGCGATCTCTACTTGAGGATCGCCAGCACGCCCAGCACCAGGAACACCACCGCCCCCACCGCGTGCACGGCGCGAATCGGCACCCGGCGCATGATGCGGTCGCCGAACCAGACCACCGGCGCATTGGCGAGGATCATCCCCAGCGTCGTGCCGGCCACCACCGCGGCCCAGGTGTTGTATTCGGCGGCCAGCATCACGGTGGCGACCTGTGTCTTGTCGCCCATCTCGGCCAGGAAGAAGGCGATCACGGTGGCACCGAAGACGCCGAACTTCGGCGCGCCGCCGGCCTCGTCCTCGTCGATCTTGTCGGGGATCAGCATCCAGATCGCCATGGCGATGAAGGAGCCGCCCAGCACCCAGCGCAGCACGTCGGGGCCGAGCGCGTTCGTGACCCAGCTGCCCAGCGCCCCGGCCAGCGCGTGGTTGAAGATGGTGGCCACGAAGATGCCCAGTACGATGGGCCAGGGCTTGCGGAAGCGCGCGGCGAGGACGAGCGAGAGCAGCTGCGTCTTGTCGCCCATTTCGGCGAGCGCGACGATGCCGGTGGAAACGAGGAAGGCTTGCATGGATGAGGGACTCCGGCCGGCACGCACGCACCATTGACTGCACAGCATCCCCGGCCTGAAACGGAGGCTGCACAGTCAAAGGTCTCGCCAAACCGAAGCTCGCCGGCGCCATGGGACGCGGGTCCCAAGTCTGTTGACGCCAGCCCCTTTCGAGGTGAAGGGAGGCTACTCCCCAATGACTGGGCGCATTGTAGTCGCTCCTGCTCATGTACGCCCATGGGCTCGGATATTGCTTTAGTTTGGTGCGCAGGCCGGAAAGCAGGCCAAAGCGCACCACAACGAAGCAAAACCATCCCAAGGGGACACCATGGAAGCACTAAAACAGGGCTCGGACGTCCTGTTCATCCTGCTGGGCGCCATCCTGGTTCTGGCCATGCACTCGGGCTTCGCCTTTCTCGAGCTCGGCACCGTGCGCAAGAAGAGCCAGGTGAACGCGCTGGTGAAGATCCTGGTCGACTTCTCCGTCTCCACGGTCGCGTATTTCCTGGTCGGCTACGCCATCGCCTACGGCACCAGCTTCCTGGTCGGCGCCGAACAGCTGGTGGCGCGCAACGGCTACGACCTGGTCAAGTTCTTCTTCCTGCTCACGTTCGCGGCCGCGGTGCCGGCCATCATCTCCGGCGGCATCGCCGAGCGCGCGCGCTTCGGCCCGCAGCTGATCGCCACCGCCGTGATCGTCGGCGTCATCTATCCGCTGTTCGAGGGCGTGGCCTGGAACCAGCGCTTCGGCATCCAGGGCTGGATCAAGGCGCTGACCGGCGAGGAATTCCACGATTTCGCCGGCTCGATCGTGGTGCACGCGGTGGGCGGCTGGCTGGCGCTGCCGGCCGTGATGCTGCTCGGCGCCCGCAGCAACCGCTACCGCAAGGACGGCGCCATCTCGGCCCACCCGCCTTCCAACATCCCCTTCCTGGCGCTGGGCGCCTGGGTGCTCACGGTGGGCTGGTTCGGCTTCAACGTGATGAGCGCGCAGACCATCGACAAGGTCTCCGGGCTGGTGGCCGTCAATTCGCTGCTGGCGATGGTGGGCGGCACGCTGGCCGCCCTGCTGCTGGGGCGCAACGACCCCGGCTTCGTGCACAACGGCCCGCTGGCGGGGCTGGTGGCCGTGTGCGCGGGCAGCGACGTGATGCACCCGCTCGGGGCGCTGGCCGTGGGCGGCGGCGCCGGCGTGATCTTCGTCGTGATGTTCACGCTGACGCAGAACCGCTGGAAGATCGACGATGTGCTGGGCGTGTGGCCCCTGCACGGGCTGTGCGGCCTGTGGGGCGGCATCGCCTGCGGCCTCTTCGGCAGCAGGAGCTTCGGCGGGCTCGGCGGCGTGAGCCTGGGCGCGCAGGCGATCGGCAGCCTGCTGGGCGTGGCCTGGGCGCTGGCGGGCGGCTTCGCCACCTACGGCCTGCTCAAGGCGCTGATGGGCCTGCGGCTGTCCCCGGAGGAGGAGTTCCGCGGCGCGGACCTCGCCATCCACAAGATCGGCTCGACCCCAGAGCGCGAGGTGACTTGGTAAGGCTGAATCAGGTGCCCCGCGGATGTGGCGCCGCCGCCGCAGGTGGCGCGACCGTAGGGGTTCAGGGCCTACCCGTACACGCGGCGCGGGATTCCCGGCGCATAATGCCGCCGTGGGCCCCGGGTGGGGCCTACGAGTATGCGGTGTTTGTCGGTCTCGCGTGGTTGTTGATTGCGTTTGCGGACTCCATCGCTATCCAGCGTCTTTTCTCAGGAGTCCATTCAATGGGCAACAAGCTTTACGTGGGGAACCTCCCCTATTCCTACCGCGACGACGACCTCCAGCAGGCCTTCAGCCAGTACGGCGCCGTCGCCTCCGCCAAAGTGATGATGGAGCGTGACACCGGCCGCTCCAAGGGCTTCGGCTTCGTCGAAATGGGCAGCGCCGCCGAGGCGCAGGCCGCCATCCAGGGCATGAACGGCCAGCAGGTCGGCGGCCGCGGTCTCGTGGTGAACGAGGCCCGCCCGATGGAGCCGCGCTCCGGTGGCGGCGGCGGTGGCCGCGGCTTCGGTGGCGGCGGCGGTTTCGGTGGTGGTGGCGGCGGCGGCTACGGCGGCGGTGGCCGTTCCGGCGGCGGCGGCGGCTATGGCCGCGACCGCTACTGAGCACGCGAAGGCGAGTCCTCGCAATCCATCGAAGGGCCTACGGGCCCTTTTTTGTTGCCTGCCGCGGCGGCGGCACCATCGTTCTTTTTTGATCTGACCCCGGTGCGCCCCCCTTGCCACCCTCCCGGCGGTGTGCTCCATAATGGCCGCGCGTGATGAAGCTTTACACGCGGGTTGCGTTGGACAGGTGCCTTTCGCGTCAGTCGGTTGAATGCGCTTTCGGGACTCCATCGCTAATCGGTTCAATGTTCTTATCGGGAGTCCCATTGAATGGGCAATAAACTGTACGTAGGCAACCTGCCCTACCAGATGCGCGACAGCGATCTCGAACAGGCGTTCAGCCAGTTCGGCCAGGTCACCAGCGCCAAGGTCATGATGGAACGCGAGACCGGCCGTTCCAAGGGCTTCGGTTTCGTCGAGATGGGCAGCGACGCGGAAGCGCAAGCCGCCATCAACGGCATGAACGGCCAGCCCCTCGGCGGGCGCAGCGTCGTCGTCAACGAGGCCCGTCCGATGGAGAACCGTCCGCGCGGCTTCGGCGGCGGCGGTGGTGGCGGCGGCTTCGGGGGTGGCGGCGGCGGTGGCTACGGTGGCGGCGGCCGCTCCGGTGGCGGCGGCTACGGCGGCGGCGGCGATCGCCGTGGTGGCGGTGGCGGCGGCCAGGATGGCGGCTTCCGCAGCCCCTACGGTGCCGGCCCGCGCGGCGGCCGCTCGGGCGGCGGCGGTGGCGGCGGCTACGGCGGCAACAACTACTGATCGCGCCAGCGCGTGATGCAGGAAGGCTCCTTCGGGGGCCTTCGCCGTTTGTGGGAGGCCGGAGCGCTCCCACCCAACCCTCCCCCGGAGGGGGAGGGCTCGATGTGCTAGCGAATCGTCAGCGGTGGCGGTGCTTGCGCGGGCGGCCGGCGAGCAGGCGGTCGAACAGCGGGTCGGGCAGCACGCGCAGCAGCTTGGCCACCACGCCCATCTGCCACGGGATCACCCGGTAGCTGCGCCCCGCCTCGATGGTGCGGAACGCCTGCTCGGCGAAATCCTCCGCCCGCATCAGGAAGGGCATCGGGTAGCGGTTCTCGCGCGTGAGCGGCGTGTCCACGTAGCCGGGCGCGATCGTCACCACGCGCACGCCGCTGCCGCGCAACTCGCCGCGCAGGCTCTCGCAATAGGCGATCACGCCGGCCTTGCTGGCACAGTAGGCGCCGTGCCCCGGCAGGCCGCGGATGCCCGCCACGCTGGCAATGCCCACCAGCCGGCCGCTGCCGCGCTCGCGCATCGGCGCGATGAAGGGCTGGAAGGTGGCCGCCAGCCCCACGTTGTTGACGGCGAGCACGCGCGCCAGCACGGCGATGTCTTCGCGCAGCGAGGTGTCCACGCCCAGGCTGATCCCCGCGTTGGCGATCACGACCTCGGGCAGCCCCTGCTGCGCAAGGCAGGCCGCCCCGGCCGCGGCGATGCCGTCGACCTCGGCCACGTCGGCGCCGTAGACGCGGCAGCGCTCGGGCGCGAGGCCCTGCGCCTGCGCCCACTGCGCCATCTCCTCGCTGCGCCGCGCCACCAGGGCGAGCCGCCAGCCGGCCTGCGCATAGCGGGCCGCCAGCGCCTGCCCGATGCCGCTGGAGGCGCCGGTGATGAACGCGAGCGGTGCCGCCATCGCGCCCGGGCCTCAGGGCGCTGCGGACTTGGGCTGCAGCGTGCCGTGCACGTCGCCCACCAGTTCCAGCACGCGCTTCTGGTTGTCGTATTCCAGGTTGTTGCCGCGGAACACGTCGGCCCCGCGCGTCAGCGTCACCGGCTTGTTGGAAGTCACGCGCTCCTGGTCCGTGTAGGCATGCAGGAACTCGCCGCGGATCTCCAGCTTGGGCTCGGTGGAGGCACGGGCCGGCGGCGGCTCGCGCGTGACCACCGCGTCGCCGATCAACTGCACCTGCGAGCCGTCGGAGTTGCTGATGCCGCGCTTGGCGCTCGCCACCACCACCGCGCCGCCGGCGGCGAACGAGCGGATGCGCGGCTGGTCCACCTCCAGCGTGTCGGTGTCGGCGTAGTGGCGCGCCTCGACGCCGCGCAGCTCGGTCTTGAGCCGCCCCGACGGGTCGAAGGACTTGACCGAGAAGCCGCGCAGGAAGTAGTCCGGCTCGTGGTCGGGCGGCGCCTCGGGCGCGCTCGGGGTGAAGGTGGGCGTGGTGCGGGCCAGCCAGTAGGTGCCCAGCGCCAGCAGGCCCATCAGGATGACGGGCAGGTAGATGGTGATCCGGTCCCAGGCACGGCCGAAGCCGCGCAGCGGCGTCACCGGTAGGCCTCCAGCAGCTGTGCGTACTTGCCGCTGGCCACCAGCAGCAGGTCGCAGAACTCGCGCGCCGCCCCCTGGCCGGCCGCCGCCTGGGTGACGTGGCGGGCGCAGGCGCGCACCTCGATGTGCGCATGCGGCGGGGCCACCGGCAAGGCGACGCGCCGCAGCACCGGCAGGTCCGGCCAGTCGTCCCCCATGGCCGCGGCCTGCGACCAGTCGAAGCCGAGTTCGGCCAGCGACTGCTGCGCCGCCGGCAGCTTCTCCTCGGTGCCGTAGTGCACGCGCTTGACGCCCAGCGCCTCGAGGCGGCGGCGCAGCGGCCGCGAATCGCGGCCGGTGATCACCACCGGCTCGATGCCGGCGCGCTGCAGCAGCTTCAGCCCCAGCCCGTCGAGGATGTGGAAGCGCTTGAGCGTCTCGCCCTCGTCGGAGAACAGGATGCCGCCGTCGGTCATCACGCCGTCGACGTCGAAGAAGGCCACCCGCACGCCCTGCGCGGCGAGCAGCAGTTCGGGGGCAAAGCTCAGGGCAGGCGTCACCTCAGATGACCTTCGCGCGCATCAGGTCGTTGCTGTTGACGGCGCCGACCAGCACGCCGTCGCGGTCCACCACCAGCACGCTGGTGATGCGGTACTGCTCCATCATCGCCGCGGCCTCGGCGGCCAGCGCCTCGACCGGGATGGTCCGGGGATTCGGGTGCATCACCTCGCGGGCCTTCACCTCGCGCAGGTCCGCCCCCTTCTCGATCAGGCGCCGCAGGTCGCCGTCGGTGAAGATGCCCAGCACGCGGCCGCCTTCGTCCACGATCGCGGAGGCGCCCAGGCCCTTGCGGCTCATTTCGCGCATCAACTGGGTGAAGCTGGCGTCGGGCAGCACCGCCGGCACGGCCTCGCCGCTGCGCATCACGTCGGTCAGGTGCGTCAGCAGCTTGCGCCCCAGCGCGCCGCCCGGGTGCGAGCGGGCGAAGTCCTCGGGGCGGAAGCCGCGCGCATCCAGCAGAGCCACCGCCAGCGCGTCGCCCAGCGCGAGCTGCGCCGTGGTGCTGGCCGTGGGGGCCAGGTTCAGCGGGCAGGCTTCCTTCTCGACGCCGCTGTCCAGCACGATGTCGGCGTGGCGGGCCAGGGTGGAGCCGGCCTTGCCCGTCATGGCAATCAGGGGCACGCCCAGGCGCTTGAGCACCGGCAGGATGGCCGTGATCTCGTCGCTCTCGCCGCCGTTGGAGATGGCCAGCACCAGGTCCACCGGCTTGATCATGCCGAGGTCGCCGTGGCTGGCCTCGGCCGGGTGCACGAACATGGCCGCGGTGCCGGTGGAGGCAAGCGTGGCGGCGATCTTGCGGCCCACGTGGCCGCTCTTGCCCATGCCCATCACGACCACGCGGCCGCGCACGGTGAGCATGGCCTGCACCGCCTGCGCGAAGCTTTCGCCCACGCGCCCGCGCAGGCCCAGCAGGGCAGCCGACTCGATCTCCAGCGTTTCGCGGGCCAGCCGCAGGGCGCGCGCCGGCTCGAAACCCGGTTGCGGCTCGGAAAGGGGGGTGGCTGGAACCGTCATCCGCGGATTTTAGGGGGCGGCGATTCGCGTCAGATAGCATCACGGGATGACATCGCTCGAGCTGACGCTGCTTTACCTTCTGGCCGCAGTGCTCGGGGTGGTGTTGTGCCGGCTCGCGCGGCTGCCGCCCATGCTGGGCTACCTGGTGGTGGGCGTGTTGATCGGCCCCAATGCGCTGGCGCTGGCGCAGGACTCCGAGAGCGTGCGCCACCTGGCCGAATTCGGCGTCGTGTTCCTGATGTTCGTGATCGGGCTGGAGTTCAACTTCAGCAAGCTGCGCGCGATGCGCACGCACGTGTTCGGGCTCGGGTTGTCGCAGGTGGTGATGACCATCGTCCCGGCCACGCTGGGCACCTTCGCGCTCACCTACTGGCTGCCGAAGATCGCGCCCATGGGATGGCAGAGCGCGCTGGCGCTCTCGGGCGCACTGGCCATGAGCAGCACCGCCATCGTGGTGAAGCTGATGTCCGACCGCCTCGAGCTGGAAAGCGAGCACGGCAAGCGGGTGATCGGCGTGCTGCTGTTCCAGGACCTGGCGGTGGTGCCGCTGCTGGTGCTGATCCCGGCCCTGGGCAGCCCGCCGGAGGTGCTGCTGCGCGAAGTGGGATACGCCGCGCTGAAGGCCGGCGCGCTGATCACGCTGCTGCTGGCCGGCGGCCAGCGCCTGATGCGCTGGTGGCTCACGCTGGTGGCGCGGCGCAAGAGCGACGAGCTGTTCGTGCTGAACATGCTGCTGATCACCCTGGGGCTGGCCTGGCTCACGCAGCTGGCCGGCCTGTCGCTGGCGCTGGGCGCCTTCATCGCCGGCATGCTGATCGCGGAAACCGAATACAAGGTGATGGTGGAAGCGGACATCCGGCCCTTCCACGACGTGCTGCTGGGCCTCTTCTTCATCACCATCGGCATGCTGCTGGACTGGCGGCCGGTGGCGCTGCACTGGGCGCTGGTGCTGCTGCTGGTGTTCGGGCCGGTGCTGTTCAAGCTGCTGCTGGTGACGGGGCTGGCGCGCCTGTTCGGCGCCACCATGGGCGTGGCGCTGCGCACCGGGCTCTATCTCGCGCAGGCGGGCGAATTCGGCTTCGTGCTGCTGGCGCTGGCGCAGCACAACGACCTGGTGCCGCCCGCGCTGCTCAACCCCATCCTCGCCAGCATGGTGCTTTCCATGCTGGCCACGCCCTTCATCATCCAGTGGAGCAACCGGATCGTGATGAAGCTGGTGGCGAGCGAATGGCTGATGCAGTCGCTGCAGATGACGCACATCGCGCGCCGCTCCATCAACGCCAGCCAGCACGTGATCATCTGCGGCTACGGCCGCTGCGGCCAGAGCCTCGCGCGCATGCTGGCGCTGGAAGGCATTCCCTACATCGCGCTGGACCTCGACCCGGATCGGGTGCGGCAGGCCAGCGCCGCCGGCGAATCGGTGGTGTTCGGCGACGCCTCGCGGCTGCAGGCGCTGATCGCCGCCGGCCTGGGCCGCGCCAGCGCGCTGGTGGTCACCTACCTCGACATCCCCGGCGCGCTGAAGGTGCTGGGTGCGGCGCACCAGCACGCGCCGCAACTGCCCGTGCTCGTGCGCACGCAGGACGACCGCGACCTGGAGAAGCTGCAGAAGGCCGGCGCCACCGGCGTGGTGCCCGAGACGCTGGAAGGCTCCCTGATGCTGGCCAGCCACGCGCTGGCGCTGGTGGGCGTGCCGATGCGGCGCGTGCTGCGGCTGGTGCAGCAGCAGCGCGACCAGCGCTACAACCTGCTGCGCGGCTACTTCCACGGCGCCGACGACGAGGGCGGCGCGGAGGAGTTCGAGCAGGAGCGCCTGGCCACCGTGACGCTGCCGCCGGAGGCCGAGGCGCTGGGGCGCGCCTTGAGCCAGCTGCCGCTGGAGGAGCAGGGCGTGCGGGTGGTGAGCCTGCGCCGCAGCAACGGCCGGGTGGTGGACCCCGCCTCCGATCCGCCGCTCAAGGACGGCGATACTCTCGTCCTCTCGGGGCGGCCGGACACGCTGGCGCTCGCCGAGGAAATGCTCCTCAAGGGCTGAAAGACATGCAAGAGATTCCGTTCGGCGTCGGGGAGTACCTGCGCAGCCACATCCGCACCGTGCCCGACTGGCCGGCGCCGGGCGTGCAGTTCCGCGACATCACGCCGCTGCTGCAGGACCCGAAGGTGTTCCGCGTGCTGATCGACGCCTTCGTGCACCGCTACATGGACCGCCGCCCCGACGTGGTGGCGGGGCTGGACGCGCGCGGCTTCATCCTCGGCTCGGTGATCGCCTACGAGCTGGGGGTGGGCTTCGTGCCGATCCGCAAGAAGGGCAAGCTGCCCTTCACGACGGTGGAGGAAACGTACGAGCTCGAATACGGCAGTGCGACGGTGGAACTGCACACCGACGCCGTCCGGCCCGGCCAGCGCGTGCTGCTGATCGACGATCTGATCGCCACCGGCGGCACGATGATGGCCGGCAAGAAGCTGCTGGAGAAGCTCGGAGGGACGGTGATCGAAGGCGCGGCGATCGTGGACCTGCCGGAGCTGGGAGGGTCGGAGAAGTTGCGCGAGGGAGGTTTGTCCCTTTTCACGCTCGTGCACTTCGAAGGCCACTGAGCCTTCCTGCTCCCCCCCCAGAGGGGGAGGGAAAAGATCCGCTCACCGCAGCGCGCCGAACTGCGTGCCGCTCAAGTGGTGCTGGTCGTCCGAGGCCATCTCCGTGTCCTCGAAGCCCGTGAGCAGCGTGTAGTTCTGCGGCGGGCGGCTGCCGGCCGCGGCCAGGGCGCGCTCGCCGCGCAGGCCGGCATCCAGCGCATCGCGGAAGGCCGCCACTTCATCGGCTTGCAAAGGCTCCAGCGGCGCGGGGCGCGAAGGCGTGAGCGGCGCAGGGCGTGAGGACGTCCCGAGCGGGGCCGGGCGCGACGATGCCGCGAGCGGGGCCGGGTGTGAAGGCGTGCCCAGCGGAGCGGGCCTCGACACCGCCTCCAGCGGCGCCGGACGCGAATGCGTGCGCCGCGGCACTTCGGCTGCGAGCGGCGCCGGCTGCGACACCGCCGGCATGCGCTGCTGCGCATCGGCCGCGGCCGCCTGCTCGCTGGCGCGCCAGTACACCCCGGTCACCTGGATCTGGTGCCTGGCCCGCGCCGATTGCATGATCGCGGCCTCGACCTCCGTCGTGCGGCGCGTATCGCTCAGCGCGCCAGGGGCCACGTCCATCATCACCATGAACTGGCGGCCGTTCGGATCGAGCGACAGCACCTTGAACTTGTAGCTGGAAGACAGCACGCCGGCGCGCACCATCGCCTCCCGCACCACGGCGTACAGCTGCTCGCGGTGCGCGAGGCGCTCGTGCCGGCGCTGCGTGCCCGCCGACGCCTGCGCGGGCTGCGACTGCGGCGCGCCATGCACCGGCCGGCCGGAATCGATGCGCGAGAAGCCCGAGTCGGCGAGCAGCGAGGCCCGTGCTTCGTTCCTTTTCCTGCGCCCGGAAGAAAACCAGCTGAAGAAGGACATGGGTACTACTTTCCTGCGGCCGGATGGAGGGCCGCGATTTCAGTGTAGGGAGAGTGCGCGCCGCGCGTGTGGACATTTGTCACGGCAGGGCGCGCTTCGTATTCAGGTGACGGCGACACGCTTCGGGCGGTTGGCCAGCCGGCGCGACACCAGCGAGCCGAGCGCCATCGCGATCTCCACTGCCAGTGCAGGCTGCCGGTTGGTGAGCTCGGTGAAGCGGATCGGCGACAGCGACCACAGCTTGCACGCGCTCGCGGCC
>NZ_DASSVG010000081.1:0-6063 GCF_035706265.1 Ramlibacter sp.
GGCAACCTGATCGCCCACGCGCCCACCCGCGAGCAGGCCGTCGCGCGGCTGCTCGCCGGGCTCGAGGCGCTCAAGCTGCTGGGCCTGCCCACCAACCGGCGGCTGCTGGCGGCCTGCCTGCGCCACTCCGAGTTCGCGGCCGGCCAGGCCCACGTCGATTTCCTGCCCCGGCACGGCGACGCGCTGCGGCGCGAACTGGCGGCGCAGGAGACCGGCATTGCGCCCGATGCGGCGCGGGCCGTGTTGCTGCCCTCGGGCCCGGCGACCGAGCTGCCTTCGCCCTTCCCGCGACCGTGGCGCGTGCGGCATCGCGGCGCCTTGCTGGACCTGCCGGTGTGCGAAGCGCGCGGCGTGGACGCGCCGCCGGTGCAGGCCGCGCCGGTGGCCCCGGGCCGCTGGCACGTGCAGGCCGGCGCCGTGGACCTGTTCCTGGAAGACGCCTCCTACGATCCGCCCGCCGGCACCGGCGGGACTGCGGCCTCCGACGAACTGCGGGTGCCTTTCAACGGCAAGGTGATCGCGGTGCATGCGCAGCCGGGCGCCGCCGTGCGCAAGGGCCAGACCCTGGTGGTGGTGGAGTCGATGAAGCTCGAACACGCGCTCGGCGCAACGCGCGACGGCACGGTGCACAGCCTGCACGTGCAGCCGGGCCAGCAGGTGGCCGCCGCGCAGCTGCTGGTGACCCTGGCCGCGGCTGCGCGACAATCCACGGCATGACCCGCCAACCGCCCGCCGTGCCCACCCTGGAATTCGAACAGGAGTTCATCACCGGCCTGCGCGCGATCTTCGAGGAGAAGATCGTGTTCAACCGCGTGCTGGGGCTGCAGATTGTCACCATGCTGCCCGACCGGGTGACCGGCCGCATCGCCATGAAGCCGGAGCTGGTGGGCCACTACCTTTTCAACCGCGTGCATGGCGGCGTGATCAGCGCCGGCCTCGACGCCATGGGCGGTCTCGCGGTGATGGCGGCCGTCGGCGCGCGCCACATGGAGGAAGCGCCGGCGCAGCGCCTGCAACGCTTCGGCAAGCTGGGCACCATCGACCTGCGGATCGACTACCTGCGGCCCGCCATCGGCGAGCACTTCGTGCTGCAGGCAGAGGTGCTGCGGCTTGGCTCGCGCGTGGGCAGCACGCGCATGGAGTTCCTGGCGCAGGACGGCAAGCTGCTCGCCAGCGGCGCCGGCGCCTACATCATCTCCTGAGCGCCTCAGGTCGGCGGGATGTGCGCCTGCTGGCGCGCCGAGGCCAGCATCTCCCAGCTCACGAGGAAGATGGCGGCGATCACCGGGCCGATCACGAAGCCGTTGAGGCCGAACACCACGATGCCGCCCAGGGTGGCCACCAGCACCAGGTAGTCGGGCATGCGCGTGTCCTTGCCCACCAGGATGGGCCGCAGCACGTTGTCCACCAGGCCGATCGCGAGCGCGCCCCACAGCGTGAGGCCGATGCCCTTCACGAGCGCGCCGGTGAAGAAGAAGTAGAGCGCCACCGGCCCCCACACCATGGCCGCGCCCACCGCCGGCAGCAGCGACAGCAGCGCCATCACCGCGCCCCACAGCATGGCCCCGGTGAGCCCGAGCACCCAGAAGGCGACGCCGCCCAGCGTCCCCTGCACCAGCGCCACCACGATGTTGCCCTTGACCGTGGCCCGCACCACGGTGGCGAACTGCGTCAGCAGGCGGCGCGTGTGCTGCGGGTGCAGCGGGATCGCGCGGGCGATCGACTGCGACAGCTGCTCGCCGTCGCGGAACAGGAAGAACAGCATGTACAGCATGACGAAGAAGGCGACGATGAAGTCCAGCGTCACCTGGCCGATGCCCACCACGCGGCTGGTGAGCACCTGGCCGCTGGAGCTGAGCGCGGCCAGCAGCTTGCGCTGCAGCAGGCCGAGATCCGTCATCCCGAAGCGCTCGAGCATCGAGCGCGCCCACTCGGGCAGCACGGCGATCGCGCGCTCGAAGTAGGTGCCCAGCTGGATCTGGCCCGAGCGCATCTTCTCCACCAGCACCGAGGCCTCCGAGGTGATGGAGGCGATCACCATCGCCATCGGCAGGATCACGATCAGCAGGATCACGGTGAGCGAGGCGAGCGCCGCCATGTTCTTGCGCCCGTGGCTGCCTTCGAGGAAGCGCTGGTGCATGGGCCAGAACACGATGGCGATGAAGACCGCCCAGCAGATCGCGCCGAAGAAGGGCCACAGGATGAGCGCGAACAGCAGCGAGGCCGCCAGCACCAGCAGCAGCAGCGACTTGAATTCGAATTGCGGATTCTTCAGCGGGTTCGGCGCGGCCATCCTGTCGAGCGTAGCAACAAAAAAGCCGCCCCGGGGGGCGGCTCGTGTCCGGCCGGCGACCCGCCCGTCAGGGCCGCACGTAGTCGGACACCACCTTCCAGCGCCCGTCCTGGATCTGCGACAGCCGCGAGAGCTCGTTGCCGAGCCGCTTGGTGGCGGTGTAGCTGGAGACCGGGCTGCCGAAGATGTCCGGCTCGAAGGTCATGCCGTCCATGGCCTTGATGAAGCTGTCGGTGGTGAGGTTGGGGCCGGCCTTCTGCGCCGCCTTGGCGAACTGGTCGATGATGATGTAGCCGTAGACCGAGAACACGGTCGGGTCCTCGTTGAAGCGCGTCTTGTACTTGGTGGCCCAGAAGCGGATCGGCTGCGAGGCCTCGTCCAGGTAGGGCTGCTGCACCGTCATGGTGGCGTAGAGGCCGTCCATGGCCTTGCCGCCCAGCTTGTGGATCAGGTCGGTGTAGGCGGCGCTGGAGCCGAGGAAGACGGGGTTGTAGCCGGTCTTGCGCGCCTCGCCGATGGCGCCGATGGTCTCGCGGATGATGGTGCCCAGCACCACCAGCTCGCAGCCGGAGGACTTGAGCTTCGCCACCTGGGAGGAGAAATCGGTGGCGCCGCGCTTGTACGTCGTCTTCTCCACCACCTGCTGGCCGATGGCCTTGAGGCCTGCCTCGGCGCCGCGCTCCACCTCGAGACCGAAGTCGTCGTCCTGGTAGAGGGTGCAGACCTTCTTCGCGTTCTTCTCCTTCACCAGCTTGGGAAGCGCCGTGCGGATCTGGTCGTAGTAGGTGGCCGCGAAGGAGTACTTCAGGCGGTGGAGCGGCTCGTACATCTCGCGCGCGGCGGTGATCGGCATGAAGTTGACGATGTTCTTCTCGAACTGCACCGGCATCGCCGCCATGTTCTGCGCCGTGCCGATGTGGCCGGCGATCAGGAACACCTTGTCCTGGTTCACCAGCTTCTGCGCGGCCAGCACCGCCTTCTTCGGGTCGTAGGCCGAGTCCTCCACCGCGAGCTTCAACCGGCGGCCGGCGATGCCGCCCTGCTCGTTGATCTCGTCCACCCGCAGCTGCATGCCCATGCGGGCCTGCTTCCCGAAGGCGGCAATGGGGCCGGACAGGTCCTGGATCGTGCCGATCAGGATCTCGTTCTTCGAGACGCCCTGCTGCTGCGCGAGGGCGGCGGTGCAGGCGAGGGCGGCCGCGAGGGCCAGTGCGGACTTCGGCTTCATGGCTCGTCTCCTTCAGGCGTACATGGCTTCGATCTGCTCGGCGTACTTCTCGTGCACCAGCTTGCGCTTGAGCTTCATCGTCGGCGTGAGTTCCTCGTCCTCGGCCGACAGCTGCGTCTCGAGCAGGAAGAAGCGCTTGACCTGCTCCACCCGCGCGAAGCGGCGGTTGACGCGGTCGATCTCGGACTGGATCAGCGCCTGCACCTCGGGCGCGCGGGTGAGGCTCGCGTAGTTGGAGAAGGGCACGTCGTGGTCCTGCGCGTACTTCTCCACGTTCTCCTGGTCGATCATCACGATGGCAGTGAGATAGGGGCGGCGGTCGCCGATCACCACGGCATCCGTGATGTAGGGCGAGAACTTCAGCTCGTTCTCGAACTCGCTGGGCGTGACGTTTTTTCCGCCCGCGGTGATGATGATGTCCTTCATGCGATCGGTGATGCGGAAGAAGCCCTCCGCGTCCACCGTGCCGACGTCGCCGGTGCGCAGCCAGCCGTCGGCCGTGAAGCTCTCGGCCGTCTTGGCCGGCTGGTTCAGGTAACCGAGGAATACGTTGGGGCCCTTGACCTGCAGCTCGCCGGTGGCGGCATCGATGCGCACATCGTTGTAGCGCGCGGCCGGGCCGATGGAACCCGGCTTGATGCGCGTGGGCGGCATGCCGGTGGCGGCGCCGCAGGTCTCCGTCATGCCCCACACTTCCAGCATCGGTACGCCCAGCGCGAGATACCAGCGCACCAGCTCGGGCGAAATCGGCGCCGCGCCCGTCACGAGGAAGCGGGCGCGGTCGATGCCGATCGCCTTGCGCACGTTGGCCAGCACCAGCGCGTCGGCGGCGGCGAACTGCAGCTTCAGCCAGGGCCCGACGCGTTCGCCCGCGAGCACCTTCTGCGCGACGCGCGTGCCGACGCCGATCGCCCAGCCCGAGGCGGCCTGCTGCACGCGGCCGGCTTCCTTCAGCGCGATCGTCACGCCGGAATAGAACTTCTCCCACACGCGCGGAACGGCCGTCATCACGGTGGGCTGGATCTCGCGCACGTTCTCCGGCACCGTCTCCGGGTTCTCGACGAAATTGAGCCGGGCGCCCGTGTAGAGCGAGAAGTACTCGCCGCCCATGCGCTCGGCGATGTGGCACAGGGGCAGGAAGCACATGCACTCGTCGGCCGGCGTGCGCGCGATCAGCGTGTTGTAGCCGCGCACGGTGTAGACCAGGCCCCGGTGCGAATGCATGGCGCCCTTGGGCCGGCCGGTGGTGCCGGAGGTGTAGACCAGGATGGCCAGGTCGTCGGGCTGCACGGCGCGCGCCCGGTCTTCCACCGCCGCGGGGTGGCGCGCGAGGTAGTCGCGGCCCAGGTGGCGCAACTCGTCGAGGCTGATCACCAGCGGATCGTGCAGGTCGCGCAGGCCCTCCATGTCGAACACCACGATGCGGCGCAGGCGCGGCAGGCGATCGCGCACCTCCAGTGCCTTGTCCAGCTGCTCGTCGTCTTCCACGAACAGGATGGCGGTGGCGGAATCCTCGCAGAGGTAGTGCACCTGGGCGGGCGCGTCGGTGGGGTAGATGCCGTTGGCCACGCCACCGCAGGAGAGCACGGCCAGGTCCGCCAGCACCCATTCGACGACCGTGTTGGAGAGGATGGACGCGGTGTCGTGCGGCTGGAAGCCGAGCGCGATCAGGCCGCCGGCGATCTCGCGCACCGCCTCGCCGGTGCGCGCCCACGTCCAGGCGCGCCAGAGGCCCAGGTCCTTCTGCCGCATCCACACCTCGGGCCCGCGCTGCGCGACGGCGTTCCAGAACAGGGCGGGAATCGTCTCGCCCGCGAGCACGCTGTGCGTGACGGGCTGGATCGCGGAGAGGTTCCAGGGCTTCTTCATCGCGTCACCGCCAGGTCTTGCGTCGCTTCCATCGCCGTTCCCCGCGCACCCCGGCCTCCTTGAGGCCGAGGTAGAACTCCCGGATGTCCTCCTTCTCGCGCAGGCGGGTGCAGGTGTCTTCCATCACGATGCGGCCGTTCTCCAGCACGTAGCCGTAGTCCGCGGTGGCGAGCGCCATGTTGGCGTTCTGTTCCACCAGCAGGATGGCGGTGCCGCGCTCCCGGTTGATGCGCACCACGATCTCGAAGATCTCGCGCGTGAGCTTGGGCGACAGGCCCAGGCTCGGCTCGTCCAGCAGCATCAGGTGCGGCGCGGCCATCAGGGCGCGCGCGATCGCGAGCATCTGCTGCTGGCCGCCGGAGAGCAGGCCGGCCTCCTGCGACGCGCGCTCGCGCAGCACGGGAAAGTAGCCGTGGACCAGCTCGAGGTCGCGGGCGACGTCATCGCGGTCCCTGCGCGTGTAGGCGCCCATCAAGAGGTTCTCGCGCACCGTGAGCAGCGGGAACACCTCGCGCCCCTCGGGTACGTGGCACAGGCCCTCCTGCACGATCGAGGCGGGATCGTGCGCCGTGATGTCCTCGCCCTTGTAGACGACGCTGCCCTTGCGCGGATCGAGAATGCCGGAGATGGTCCGGAGGATGGTGGTCTTGCCGGCCCCGTTGGCACCGAGCAC
>NZ_DASSVG010000082.1:0-6405 GCF_035706265.1 Ramlibacter sp.
ACGGACATCCAGGTCCAGGTGGTCAAGGACAAGGCCATCCGCCGCCCCTCCGTGATCTCCGACGCGGTGCTGCTGGCGCCGCCCACGAAGTAGGTCCGCGGCGCACGCCGTTCCCGCCCGCAGCGGCCTCCGCGCGGGCCCGTGACCGGCCCTTGGCGAGCCGGCCGTGGGCCGCGCCCTGCCGCGCCCGAAGGAATCCCCGATGCTCTACGTCGAACTTGCCGCCCAGGGCCTGGTGCAGGGCGCCATTTATGCGCTCATCGCGCTGGGGCTGACGCTGGTCTACGGCCTGCTGCGCATCCTGCACGTCGCGCACGCGGCCCTGTTCACGCTCGGCGCCTATGCCGGCGTGATGGTGTGCAACGCCAGCGGCAGCCTGGCCCTGGGCTTCGCGGTGGCGATGCTCGTGGCCGGCCTCGCCGGCGTCGCGATGTTCCGCCTGGCCTACCAGCCGCTGCTCGCGCAGCCGCCCTTCGTGGCGCTGATCGCCTCCATCGGCCTCTACATCGCCTTCGAGGAGGTGTTCCGCATCGTGTTCGGCGCCCAGGGCCTGTCCTTCGCCGCGCCGCCGCTGCAGGGCCAGGTGCCGGTGTTCGGCGGCATGCAGTTCAAGGTGGCCGAACTGCTGATGATGATCGGCACGGCCGTCATCATCGGCGTGCTGGGCTGGCTGCAGACGCGCACCCGCATCGGCGTGGCCTGCCAGGCCACGGTGTCGGACCCGCAGATGGCCGAATCCTTCGGCATCGCGCTGCGCAAGGTGCGCGACATCAACTTCTTCGTCGGCTCGGCGCTGGCGGGCTTCGCCGGCGTGTGGGTGGCGCTGCTGAACAACCTGGTCGAGCCCACGATGGGCAGCGTGCCCTCGTACAAGGCGCTGGCCATCATCGTGCTCGGCGGCCTCGGCTCGGTGCGCGGCACGCTGGCCGCCGCGCTGGTGCTGGGGGTGGTGGAGTCCTTCGGGACGATCTACCTCGGCAAGGTGCTGGATCGCAATGCGATCGCGTTCGCCTTCCTGATCCTGGTCCTGATGGTGCGGCCGCAGGGCCTGTTCGCCAAGCGCTGAGGAGGTCGCCTTGGACTACGAGATTTCTCTGCTGACTACCATGGGCGTCAGCGTGCTGTTCGCCCTCTCGCTCAACCTGATCACCGGCTTCTGCGGCCAGATCAGCCTGGGCCATGCCGCTTTCCTGGGCATCGGCGCCTACGTGGCGGCCCTGCTCGGTAAGGCCGGACTGCCCTTCCTCGCAACGCTGCCCCTCGCGATGCTGCTGGCCGGCGCGATCGGCGTCGTGGTCGGCCTGGCCTCGCTGCGGGTACGGGCCGACTTCCTGGCCATCACGACCATGGGCGTGGGCTTCCTGTTCGTCGGCGTCGTGCGCCAGCAGGACTGGCTGGGCGGCGAACTGGGCGTCTCCGGCATCCCCGACACCGGCATGTCCAAGCCCGTGTTCATGGCCTTTACGCTGCTGCTGTGCGCGCTGGTGGCCGCCTTCAGCCTGTACCTGCGCCGAGCCTGGATGGGCCGCGTCTTCAATGGCATCGCCGAGGACGAGGACACCATGCGCGTGCTGGGCATCGACGCGCCGCGCTACAAGCTGGTGGCCTTCGCCTTCGGCACCGCGCTGGCGGGGCTGGCCGGCAGCATGTACGCGTACAACCTGCGCTTCATCGGGCCGGACAGCTTCGGCTTCGTCGAATCGGTGACCGTGCTGTCGATGGTGGTGGTGGGCGGCATCGGCTCCGTCACCGGCGTGGTCGTGGCGGCGGCGGTGCTCTCCGCGCTGCCGGCGTGGTTCCAGGTGATCGGCGACTACAAGCTGCTGGTCTACGGCGGGCTGCTGTTCCTGATGATGCGCTTCTCGCCGGGCGGCATGGCGGCGCTGGTCACGCGCTTCTTCAGCCCCGCGCGCGCCGAGCGGCAGGGAGGCCGGGCATGAGCGCCAAGGCTACGAAGGGCGGTACGCTGCTGCGCGTCGCGGGGGTGACGGTGCGCTTCGGCGGCATCACCGCCATCGACAACGTCTCCTTCGAGGTGCGCCAGGGCGAGCTGCTGGGCCTCATCGGCCCCAACGGCGCCGGCAAGACCACCATGCTGCGCGCCATCACGGGCGTGGTGCGGGCGACGGAAGGCCAGGTCGAACTCGATGGCGAGCGCATCGACGGCCTGCCGATCGACCGCCGCATCCATCGCGGCCTGGCGCTGTCGCAGCAGCTGGTGAAGCCCTTCCGCGAGATCTCGGTGATCGACAACGTGGCGCTGGCCGCCGGCAGCGCCAAGACGGCGTCGCCGTTGAAGTCGCTGCTGCACGTGGCGCGCGACGAGGAGCTGGCCACGGCGCGCCGCATGCTGGAGCGCGTGGGCATCGCGCAGCACGCCGACCAGCGCCCCGCGATCCAGCCGCTGGGCGTCCTCAAGCGCCTGGAGATGGCGCGTGCGCTGGCGCTGAAGCCGCGCCTGCTGCTGCTCGACGAGCCGCTGGCCGGCCTGAACTCCAGGGAAGCGCGCTCGATGGCCGATACCATCGCGGAGATCAACCGCCAGGGCGTGACCATCGTGCTGATCGAGCACAACCTGGGCGAGGTGATGCGCATCTGCCAGCGCCTGGTGGTGCTGGACAACGGCCGCAAGATCGCCGACGGCGAGCCGCGCGCCGTGATGGACGATCCGGCCGTGCGCGCCGCCTACCTCGGCGGCGACGCGGTGGCCGCGCCCGCGGTGCAAAGCGCCGAAGGAGCCGTGCATGCTTGAACTCAAGTCCCTCTCCTGCGGCTACGGCGCGTTCCAGGCCGTGCACGGGCTCTCGCTGACTCTCAAGCCCGGCACCATCACGGGGCTGATCGGCCCCAACGGCGCCGGCAAGTCCTCCACCCTCATGTGCGTGGCCGGCCACGTGGCGCGCCAGGCCGGCCAGGTGCTGTTCGACGGCCAGGACATCGGCGACCTGCCCGCCACCGAGCGCGTGCGGCGCGGCATCGCGCTCTCGCCCGAGGGTCGGCGCCTGTTCAAGGACCTCTCGGTGGAGGACAACCTGCGCGTGGGCGGCGTGATCCACCCCGCCTCCGTGTTCGGGCAGGACCGCGACCGCGTGCTGTCGCTGTTCCCGCGCCTGGCCGAGCGGCTCACCTCGCTGGCGGGCAACCTCTCCGGCGGCGAGCAGCAGATGCTGGCCATCGGCCGCGCGCTGATGGCGCGGCCGCGCCTGGTCAGGATCGACGAACTCTCGCTGGGCCTGATGCCCAAGGTCATCGGCCTGTGCTACCAGGCCCTGCTGAAGCTGCGCAACGAGGGCATGACCGTGCTGCTGGTGGAGCAGAACACGGAGCGCGTGCTCTCGGTGGCCGACCACGTGTGCGTGCTCGAGTCCGGCCAGACGGTCTGGAGCGGCGCCGCCGCCGACGCCCGCAAGGACCCCACGCTCGCCGCCGCCTTCCTCGGCCTGCACTAGCCCCTGGATTTCCCCCGAACGCCCCCGAACCGACATCGTAGGAACCGACCATGTCCGAAGCCCTGTCCCTGAACGACGACCCGCGCTACGACGCTTCGCGCGAGATCCGTGCCCCGCGCGGCTCCCAGCTCACCTGCCGGAACTGGATCGCCGAAGCGGCCTACCGCATGATCCAGAACAACCTCGATCCCGAGGTGGCCGAGAACCCGAAGCACCTGGTGGTGTACGGCGGCATCGGCCGCGCGGCCCGCAACTGGGAGTGCTTCGACCGCATCCTCGCCACCCTGCGCGAGCTGGGCGAGGACGAATCGCTGCTGGTGCAGTCCGGCAAGCCGGTGGGCGTGTTCAAGACCCACGCCGACGCGCCCCGGGTGCTGATCGCCAACTCCAACCTGGTGCCCAAGTGGGCCAACTGGGAGCACTTCAACGAGCTCGATCGCAAGGGCCTGTTCATGTACGGCCAGATGACGGCCGGCAGCTGGATCTACATCGGCAGCCAGGGCATCGTGCAGGGCACGTACGAAACCTTCGCCGAGGCCGGGCGCCAGCACTTCGGCGGCGACATGGCCGGCCGCTGGATCCTCACCGCCGGCCTGGGCGGCATGGGCGGCGCGCAGCCGCTGGCCGCCACCTTCGCCGGCGCCGTGTCGCTGACCATCGAGTGCCAGCAATCGCGCATCGACTTCCGCCTGCGCTCGCGCTACCTCGACGAACAGGCGAAGGACCTCGACGACGCCCTGGCACGGATCGAGAAGTACAAGGCGCAGAAGAAGGCCGTGTCGATCGGCCTGCTGGGCAACGCGGCGGACGTCGTTCCCGAACTCGTGAAGCGCGCCAAGGCCGGCGGCCTCAAGCCCGACCTGGTGACCGACCAGACCTCGGCCCACGACCTGATCAACGGCTACCTGCCTTCGGGCTGGAGCGTTCCGGAATGGCAGGCGGCGCAGCGCGACCCGGCGCAGCATGCGAAGCTGAAGGACGCCGCCGCGAAGTCCTGCGCCGTGCACGTGCAGGCAATGCTGGACTTCCAGGCCATGGGCATCCCGACCGTCGACTACGGCAACAACATCCGCCAGGTCGCCTTCGACCAAGGCGTGCAGAACGCCTTCGACTTTCCCGGCTTCGTGCCGGCCTACATCCGGCCGCTGTTCTGCGAGGGCAAGGGGCCGTTCCGCTGGGTGGCGCTGTCCGGGGACCCGGAGGACATCTACAAGACCGACGCCAGGATCAAGGAGCTGTTCCCCGAGAACCGGCACGTGCACCGCTGGCTGGACATGGCGCGCGAGCGCATCGCCTTCCAGGGCCTGCCGGCGCGCATCTGCTGGCTGGGCCTGGGCGAGCGCGACAAGGCCGGCCTGGCGTTCAACGAGATGGTGCGCAAGGGCGAGCTGAAGGCGCCGATCGTGATCGGCCGCGACCACCTCGACACCGGTTCGGTGGCCAGCCCCAACCGCGAGACCGAGGCGATGCGCGATGGCACCGACGCGGTGTCCGACTGGCCGCTGCTCAACGCGCTGCTGAACACCGCGGGCGGCGCGAGCTGGGTCTCGCTGCACCACGGCGGCGGCGTCGGCATGGGCTACTCGCAGCATGCGGGCGTGGTGATCGTGGCCGACGGCAGCGAGGCGGCCGAGCGCCGGCTGGCCCGCGTGCTGGTGAACGACTGCGCCTCGGGCGTGATGCGGCACGCCGACGCCGGCTACGAACTGGCCGTGGCGACGGCGAAGAAGCACGGCCTGAAGCTGCCCATGGTGCGCTGAGCCGCGCGGTGCGACGCCCATGCCCCTGATCCGGTTCCACCGATCGGCCCTGCCGGCGCAGCCCTGGAAGAACGGCGGCGGCGTCACGCGCGAGGTGCTGTGCCTGCCCGAAGGCAGCGGCTTCGAGCGCTTCGACTGGCGGGTGAGCATCGCCCACATCGCCAGCAGCGGGCCGTTTTCGGCGTTTCCCGGGGTCGATCGGGTGATCACGCTGCTGGAAGGCGGCGGGGTGCATCTGCGTTCCGCGGATGGCGCCATCGACCACCGGCTCGACACGCCGCTGGCGCCCTTCGCCTTTCCCGGCGAGGCGTCGGTGCACGGCGAGCTGCTGGGTACGGACTGCCACGACTTCAACGTGATGACGCGCCGCGCCGCCTGCAGCGCGCGGGTGCAGGTGCTGCGCGAGCCGGGCGCGCTGCCCGCGTGCGCGCAGGGGCTGCTGATGGCGGTGGGCGGCGGCTGGCGCGCCAACGAAGGGGGCGAAGTTCTGCAACTGCAGGCCGACGAAGGCCTGTGGTGGCACGGGTCCGACCGCTCCTGGCACCTCGTCCCCGACAGCGCGCAAAGCGCGCTGCTCGCCGTTTCGATCGAGGCGAAGACTCCATGACGACAACCATTCACCAGGGCCCCAGCGCCGACGGCGTCTGGACCCACCTGCGCCTGGCTCCCGGCGCCACCGCTGTCGACGGCCCCGCATTGGACGACGCGGCCATCGTCGTCGAAGGCGGCGCGATCACCTACGCGGGCGCCCGCGCCGCGCTGCCGCCCTTGTCCGCGGACCTACCGCGGCACGACGGCGGCGACGCGCTGGTCACGCCGGGCCTCATCGACTGCCACACGCACCTGGTCTACGGCGGCCAGCGCGCCAACGAGTTCGCCCTGCGGCTGGCCGGCGCCAGCTACGAGCAGATCGCCCAGGCCGGCGGCGGCATCGTCTCCAGCGTGCGCGCCACCCGCGCCGCCAGCGAAGACGAGCTGTACGCGCAGGCCTTGCCGCGCCTGCAGTCGCTGCTGGCCGAAGGTGTGTGCGCGATCGAGATCAAGTCGGGCTACGGCCTGGCGCTGGAGCACGAGCGCAAGCAGCTGCGCGTCGCGCGCCGGCTCGGGCGCGACTTGGGCGTGACCGTGCGCACCACCTTCCTCGGCGCCCACGCGCTGCCGCCCGAGTACGCGGGCCGCAGCGGCGACTACATCGC
>NZ_DASSVG010000083.1:0-7077 GCF_035706265.1 Ramlibacter sp.
GGACCCCGGCCGGCACTGCGCGCGGGGACTTCTGTAGGCGGAAGGTAGCAGCTGAGCCATGAGAAAGCAATAAGAATCCTTCTCATCGCTGGCGCACGTGTGACTTCCTTCGGACATGCACACGTTGAGGGAGGCGCACTCCAGCCGGAGTTGGTAGGCCGTGCTGGACTTGAACCAGCGACCAAGGGATTATGAGTCCCCTGCTCTGACCAACTGAGCTAACGGCCCGCCAAGGGGGAGATTGTAGGGACCGGCCGGGAGGTGTCGGCGCTGCGCGCCATCGCTGGGGTTCGCAAGGCTCACCGCCAGCCTACCAGGAGCCGCCGAGGTGGCCGGCAAGAGGGCCGGGGACGGCCGCCAGACGGCGCCCCAGGGGCACGGGACTCATGTCCCGGACCCGCTCCCCTTCCCGTGGCTCAACGCATTGCTCACCAGCCGCGAGGTGATGTCGACGATCTGGATCATGCGGTCGTAGGCCATGCGGGTGGGGCCGATCACGCCCAGGGTGCCGACCACGGCGCCGTCGACCTCGTAGGGCGCGGAGACGACGGACAGCTCCTCGAAGGGGACGATCTGGCTCTCGCCGCCGATGAAGATGCGCACGCCGTCGGCCTGGCTCGACACGTCCAGCAGGCGCATCAGCTGCGCCTTCTGCTCGAACAGCTCGAAGGCATGCCGCAGGTGCGTCATGTCGCTGGCGAAGTCGGTCACGGAAAGCAGGTTGCGCTCGCCCGAGATCACGACCTCCTCCTGGTCCTGCTTCATGGCCTCGGAGCTCGCCTCCACCGCCGTCTTCATCAGCGTGACGATCTCGCCGCGCAGCTGCTCCACCTCGCCCTTGAGCCGCTCGCGCACCCCCTCGATGGTCATGCCCGCATAGTTGGCGTTGAGGTAGTTGGCCGCCTCCTGCAGCTGCGACTGGCTGTAGTCCACGCCGGTGTGGACCACGCGGTTCTGCACGTCGCCGTCCGGCGAGACGATGATCACCAGGAAGCGCCGCTCCGACAGGCGCAGGAATTCGATGTGGCGGAACACCGAGCTGCGCCGCGGCGCCACGACCACGCCCACGAATTGCGACAGGTTCGACAGCATCTGTGCGGCATGGGCGATCACCTTCTGCGGCTGGTCCGGCGGCAGCGAGGCCGCGGAGACGAGCTCGTCGCGGCGCGCCGTGAGCATGGTGTCGACGAACAGGCGGTAGCCGCGCGCCGTGGGCACCCGCCCGGCCGAAGTGTGGGGGCTGGCGACGAGGCCCAGCTCCTCCAGGTCCGACATCACGTTGCGGATGGTGGCCGGGGAAAGCTCCAGCCCCGAGGCGCGCGACAGGGTGCGCGAGCCCACCGGCTGGCCCTCGGCGATGTAGCGCTCGATCAGCGTTTTCAGCAGCAGCTTGGCGCGGTCGTCGAGCATCATGGAGGAAGGTCAGTCTTGCCCGGCAATTTTAGTGATGTAATTTGCCGATGAAATCCATCTTCCGGCAGGTTGCCCTGATCGGCAAGTACCACGCCGCCGTGGCGCCGGAACTTGCCGCATCGATGCGCACCGCGCTGGAGGAGATTGCGGAATTTTTGACGTCCCAGGGCTGCCACGTGGTGGTGGAGCGCGACACCGCCGCCGTGGCGGAAATCGGCGGCTACCCCACGGCCGATGTGCCCGGGATCGGCGCGCAGTGCGACCTGGGCGTGGTGGTCGGCGGCGACGGCACCATGCTGGGCATCGGCCGCCAGCTCGCCCGCCACGGCACGCCGCTGGTGGGCATCAACCAGGGCCGCCTGGGCTTCATCACCGACATCCCCCTGGACCAGTACCGCACCGTGCTGCCGCCCATGCTGGCCGGCGAGTACGACGAGGACCACCGCACGCTGATGCACGCGATCGTCACGCGTGACGGCCACGCCGTCTTCGACGCCCTGGCGCTGAACGACGTGGTGGTCAACCGCGGCGCCACCTCGGGCATGGTCGAACTGCGCATCGAGGTGGACGGCCATTTCGTCTCGCGCCAGCGCGCCGACGGCCTGATCGTGGCCACGCCGACCGGCTCCACGGCCTATGCGCTGTCGGCCGGCGGGCCGCTGCTGCATCCTTCCAACCCGGGCTGGGTGCTGGTGCCGATCGCGCCGCACACGCTGTCGAACCGGCCGATCGTGCTGCCCGACGACGCCGAGATCGCGATCGAGCTGGTCGCCGGCCGCGACGCCAGCGCGAACTTCGACATGCAGTCGCTCGCCTCGCTGTTGCACGGCGACCGCATCACGGTGCGGCGCTCGCAGCACAAGGTACGATTCCTGCACCCCCGCGGGTGGAGCTACTTCGACACTCTGCGCAAGAAAATGCACTGGAACGAAGGGCCCTGAGGGCCCACACTGCGCCGACCATGAGCCTCAAACGCATCGCCCTGCGCGATTTCGTGATCGTCCGCGAGCTGGAGCTCGAGCTCGCCGAGGGCTTCTCGGTGCTCACCGGCGAGACGGGCGCGGGCAAGTCGATCCTGGTCGATGCCCTGCAGCTCGCCCTGGGCGCGCGCGCCGAGGCTACCGTCGTGCGCGAGGGCGCCCCCCGCGCCGAGATCAGCGCCGAATTCGACCTGCCGGCCTCGCTGCTGCCCTGGCTGCAGGAAGCCGGCTTCGACGCCGGCGAGGCCCTGCTGCTGCGCCGCACCGTCGACAACCAGGGCAAGAGCCGCGCCTGGATCAACGGCAGCGCGGCCACCGCCACGCAGCTGCGCGAACTCGGCGAGCACCTGGTGGACATCCACGGCCAGCACGCGTGGCAAAGCCTCACGCGCTCGGCCTCGGTGCGCGACCTGCTCGATGGCTACGCGGGCGTGGAGACGGCGAAGCTGCAGCAGCTGTGGGCGAACTGGCGCGCCGCGCAGAAGACGCTCGCCGATGCGCGCGCGGCGCAGGATTCGCTGCAGCGCGAGCGCGAGCGCCTGGCCTGGCAGATCGGGGAGGTCGACAAGCTCGCCCCCGGCGCCGACGAGTGGGAGGAGCTGAACGCCAGCCACACGCGCCTGTCGCACGCGCAGGCGTTGCTCGATGCGGCCCAGGGCGCGCAGGAAAGGCTCGACGGCGAGGAGGGCGGCGCCCGCGCGCCGCTCGCGCAGGCCGTGGAGGCCCTGCGCGCGCAGGAGCACCTGGAGCCGCAGTTCCGCGAGATCGCGGAGGTGCTGGCCTCCAGCCTCGCGCAGCTGGAAGACGCCGCGCATTCGCTGCAGGCCTATCTGCGCAAGACCGATCTCGATCCCGAGCGGCTGGCGGAGCTGGACGAGCGCATGGCGCTGTGGGTCTCGCTCTCGCGCCGCTACAAGCGCACGCCGGCGGAGCTGCCGGCGCTGCTGGCGGGTTGGAAGGAAGAACTGGCCAAGCTCGACGCGGCAGCCGATCTCGCCGCCCTCGAAGCGGCGGAAAAGCGCGAACAGGAGGCCTTTCTCGCCGAAGCGCGCGCGCTTTCCAAGGCGCGGGCCAAGGCCGCGCCGCAGCTCGCCAAGGCCGTCACGCAGGCCATGCAGGGCCTGGGCATGCAGGGCGGCCGCTTCGAGGTGGCGCTGGAGAAGCTCGATGCGCCCTCGGCCCACGGCCTGGAGGAGGTGAGTTTCCTGGTCGCGGGGCACGCGGGCAGCACGCCGCGGCCGGTGGGCAAGGTCGCCTCGGGCGGCGAGCTGTCGCGCATCGCGCTGGCGATCGCCGTCACCACCAGCCGCCTCGGCGAGGCGCAGACGCTGATCTTCGACGAGGTGGATTCCGGCGTCGGCGGCGCGGTGGCCGAGACGGTGGGCCGCCTGATGAAGCAGCTGGGGCGCGACCGCCAGGTGCTGGCCGTCACCCACCTGCCGCAGGTGGCCGCCTGCGCCGATCACCACCTGGTGGTGGCCAAGCAGGCTCAGGCCAAGGGGGTGGCGAGCAGCGTGGCCGCCGTGGAAGGCGAGCAGCGCGTCGCGGAGATCGCGCGCATGCTGGGCGGCGAGCGCCTCTCCGGCACCACGCTCGCCCACGCCAAGGAAATGCTGGGCGACGCCGCGGCGCCGGCCCGGGAAAGCTGAGGCCTGCATGTCGCTGGAGCTCGTCCTCATCACGGGCATGTCGGGCTCGGGCAAGTCGGTGGCGCTGCGCGCGCTGGAAGACGCCGGCTATTTCTGCGTCGACAACCTGCCGCCGGAGCTGTTGCTGGAGTTCGTCGAACTCGAGGAGCGCAACCTGCGGCGGCGCGTGGCCATCGCCATGGACGTGCGCACGGCGACCTCGCTGCCGCTGGTGCCGGGCCATTTGCGCGAGCTGGTGCACCGGGGCGTGGCGGTGCGCCCGCTGTTCCTGGACGCCAGCACCGATACGCTGGTGCGGCGCTTCTCCGAGACACGGCGCCGCCATCCACTGTCGAAGACGGCGGTGGAAACCGACGGCGACCAGCACCGCGCCGTGGTGGAGGCGATCGAGCTGGAGCGCGAACTGCTGGCGGACCTGCGCCAGCGCGCGCACGTGATCGACACCAGCGTGCTGCGCGCCTCCCAGCTGCAGGAATACGTGAAGTCGCTGCTGTCGGCGCCGCTCGCGCAGCTGACGCTGGTGTTCGAGTCCTTCTCGTACAAGCGCGGCATTCCGCTCGATGCGGACTACATCTTCGACGTGCGCATGCTGCCCAATCCGCACTACGAGCCGGAGCTGCGCGACCTGACCGGCATGGATGCGCCGGTCATCGAGTACCTGGAGAAGCACCAGGAGGTGCAGGACATGTTCGCGGACATCGCGGGCTTCCTGGACAACTGGCTGGAGCCGCTGGCGCGCAACCACCGCAGCTACGTCACCGTGGGCATCGGCTGCACGGGCGGGCAGCACCGCTCGGTGTACCTGGTCGAGAAGCTGTGCCAGGAGTTTGGGCAGCGGTGGACCACGCTGAAGCGGCACCGGGAGACGGGGAACCGGCGGGGAGAGTGATCCCGCGCGACGGGGCAGGCGTTCGTAGGCTGGTGCTGAGCGCCTTTTCGAGGCGACAGCCTTGAAAAGGCTCGAAGCCCAGCGCTTTCGGGCATCGCTGGGCTTCGGCGCTGTCGCGCGCTCAGCTTGCCCTTCGGGCCAGCCTACGAACCGGCTTCGGGCGCGAGATCAGGTCCGCTCCAGGAACTTCCGCACCGGCGCCGGCAGGCCCAGGGCCGGCCACTCTCCGGCACCGAACCACCCGCCCTCGCCCGCATCCCACCCTGCCGGCACCATCGCCTGCACCGGATGCAGGTGCAGGTCCTTGTGCGTGAGCACGTGCACGAAGGGTTCGACCTCCTGCAACTGGCGCCGCGCGGACGGCGGCAGCGCCTGCTCCAGCGCGGCGCGGCTGGCGAAAACCGGCAGGCAATAGAGCCCGGCCCACACGCCGGGCGTGGGCCGCTTCTGCAACCACACGGCGCCCTCGCGCGAGCGCGCATGCAGCAGCCAGAGCGACTCGGCGCTGCGCCGCAGCTTGCGCGTCTTCACCGGATAGGCCTCGGGCCGGCCCTCGCGCGCGGCGGCGCACTGCGGCTGCACCGGGCAGAGCAGGCAGGAGGGATTGCGCGGCAGGCACACCGTGGCACCCAGGTCCATCAGGCCCTGCGTGTAGCGCGGCATGTTCTCCGCGAGCTCGCGCGCGGGCAGCAGCGCACGGGCGTGCTCCCACAACGTGCGCTCGTTGGCGGCGAAGCTCAGGTCCTCGCCGAAACCCAGCACGCGCGTCAGCACGCGCTTGACGTTGCCGTCCAGGATGGCCGCGCGCTCGCCGAAGCAGAAGGAGGAGATCGCCGCGGCGGTGGAGGCGCCGATGCCGGGCAGCGACTGCAGTTCCGGCGCGGTGCGCGGAAAGGCGCCGCCGAAACGCTGCACCACCTCCTGCGCGCAGCGATGCAGGTGGCGCGCGCGGCTGTAGTAGCCCAGCCCGCTCCACAGCGCCAGCACGTCGTCCAACGGCGCGGCCGCGAGCGCCGCCACGTCGGGAAAGCGGGCGAGGAAGCGCTCGTAGTAGCCCAGGACGGCGGCCACCTGCGTCTGCTGCAGCATGATTTCCGACAGCCACACGCGGTAGGGATCGCGCGTGTTCTGCCAGGGAAGTTCGTTGCGCCCGTGGGTGCGCTGCCAGCGCACCACGCGGCCGGCGAAGCCGGCCGGAACACAGGAACCTGCAGGCTCCGCCTTCCGGTGCTCGCCCTTGGGGCGGCCCGGCGGACTCGCGTCCCTCATGCCCGCAATGCGGCGGGCTCGGTCGGCAGCTCCGAAGTGGCCGGGCCCAGGGGCGTGTGCGAGAGGTGCGAGGTGAGCTCGATCAGCTTCAGGTCGAGCTGGTCGAGCGCCACTTCCTGCGCCTCGATTTCGGCGATGCGGTCGTCCAGGCCGCTGGCGGCCTGCTGGATGCGCTCGATCGCCTCCAGCCGGCGGCCGAAGTTGCGGCGCCGCTCGCGCAGCTGGGCATCGAGCTGCGCCGCCGCGGACTTGTTCCACAGCTCCACCTCGCCCAGCGCCGATTCGTAGATCACGCGCAGCCGCGTGGCCAGCGCGCGCACCAGGCGGTCGGCGAACTCGGGTTGCGCCAGGCGCAGCGCGTTGCTCACGCCCAGGTACTGGTTGTGGCTGCGCTCCACCAGGTCGAGGTCGCGCTCGTAGCGCGCCAGCTCCGGCTCGCGCGGCGCCTGCAGCGAGAAGCCGTATTCCGCATTGAGCTGGCGGAAGGTGCCCGTCAGCATGGTCTGGATCTCGTCGCTCACCCTGGCCGCCTTGCGCAGGCCATCGCGCAGCCGGTCGAAGGTCTTCGCGTAGGCCTTGCGCACGCCCAGCTTCAGGCCCGGCTGCCGCAGCGCGTCGGTCAGCTCGGTCATTTCGGCCTTGAGCGCCGCCGTGCCGAGGATGTTGAACACGTCGCGCAGCAGCTTCAGGTGCACCGAACGAACGGCATGAATGCGCGCGCCGCTGGCGTCGAAGTCGGCCTGCTCCTGCTCGATGCGCGCGCGCATGTGCCGGATCACCGACATGTTCTTGCCGCGCAACCCCCTCAGCTCCACCATCTGCTCCGCGAGGTCGCGGCGGCGGATGGAAAGCAGGCGCGTGGCTTCGGTGCGCAGTT
>NZ_DASSVG010000084.1:0-3211 GCF_035706265.1 Ramlibacter sp.
GCTGGCCGTGCCGTCGGCCGGTGGTGCCTCACCGGGCTGCTGCGGCGCCGCGCCGCGCACGGCGCCGCGCGGCGGACGCTTCACGCGCGACTTCAGGTCGATGTGCGGCAGCACGCCGCTCTTGACCAGGAACTCGTTGGCTTCCTTGTAGCCCTCCAGCGCGCGCGGGACGACGTGCTTCTGGATCACGTCCTTGGCCAGCACCCAGCTCTCGCGCGGCAGCGCCGCGGCGATCCACTGCTCCACCAGCACCTGCGCCAGCGCCTCGGGCCGCAGCACGTCCTCGGTGGCGAGCTCCTCGCCGCCTTCCAGGTGCGTGATGCGCAGCTTCAGGTCATTGAGCTCCCAGACAGCCTTTTCCTGCACCGCCATCGCGAGGCGCGAGGACAGGATCTTGTTCTCGACCACGTCGTCGCCGATCAGCTCCAGGCTGGCCATCTCGAGGTTGGCGCGGGCGGTGGTCGTGGGCGGCACGACGGCGCGCCGCCAGGTCTTGCCCACCAGCTCGCTCCACTTGGCGCCGGACTGCTCGAACTCCACCAGGGCGTCGCGGCGCTGCTGCATCTCGCGGCTGCTCTCCGCGTTGTTCATCTGCTCGCTCAGCGAGGCGCGGATGGCCTCCGAGAGCTCGGGCAGCAGCCCTTCCATGTGCGTGACGAATCGCTCACGCGCCTGCCGTGCCAGCTGCGCGGACCCGGGGCCAGGCGTGATGGAAGCCATCCGTTCGGCCTCAGACTGTGGCGCCCGCGTTGGGGTCGTTGGGGTCCCCTTCGCGCTTGCGGTCGGTCTTCACCAGGTCCTCGCGCTTGACACCCAGCCACATGGCGATGGCGGCGGCGACGAAGACCGAGGAGTAGATGCCGAACAGGATGCCGATGGTGAGCGCCAGTGCGAAGTAGTGCAGGGTGGCGCCGCCGAACAGCAACATCGACAGCACCATGATCTGGGTGGAACCGTGGGTGATGATCGTGCGGCTGATGGTGGAGGTGATCGCGTGGTCGATCGTCTGCACCGTGGTCAGCTTGCGGTAGCGGCGGAAGCTTTCCCGGATCCGGTCGAAGATGATCACCGACTCGTTGACCGAGTAGCCCAGCACGGCCAGCACGGCTGCGAGCACCGCCAGCGAGAACTCCCACTGGAAGAAGGCGAAGAAGCCCAGGATGATCACCACGTCGTGCAGGTTGGCGATGATGGCCGCCACGGCGAACTTCCATTCGAACCGCAGCGCGAGGTAGATCATGATGCCCGCCACCACCATGGCGAGCGCCTTCAGGCCGTTGGAGACCAGCTCCTCGCCGACCTGCGGCCCCACGAATTCCACCCGGCGCAGCGAGACTCCCTGGTCCGTGGCTTTCAGGGCCTGCAGCGTACGCTCGCTTTGTTGCGCGGAGCTGACGCCCTTCTGCGCCGGCAGGCGGATCATCACGTCGCGCGAGGTGCCGAAGTTCTGCACCTGCACGTCGGTGTAGCCTAGGGCGCTGACGGTGCGGCGCACGTGCTCCACGTCCGCCGGCTGCGAATACGCCACCTCCATGACCGTGCCGCCGGTGAATTCCACCGACAGGTGCAGGCCGCGGGTGACGAGGAAGAACACGGCGGCCAGGAACGTGATCACCGAGACCACGTTGAAGACCAGCGCATTCTCCATGAACGGGATGTCCCGCCGGATCTTGAAGAACTCCACTACCTTTTGTCCTTATTGCGGGATGCGAAATCCACCCGTACGCGCCAGCTACTCAGCCTTGGTTATAGCGCCATCGGCCTCCGGCCGCCAGACCGTCCCGATGGACACCGCCTTCAACTTCTTCTGCCGGCCATACCAGAGGTTCACCAGGCCGCGCGAGAAGAACACGGCGGAGAACATCGAGGTCAGGATACCGATGCAGTGGACCACCGCGAAGCCGCGCACCGGGCCCGTGCCGAAGGCGAGCAGCGCCACGCCGGCGATCAGCGTCGTCACGTTGGAGTCGAGGATGGTCGCCCAGGCCCGGTCGTAGCCGGCGTGGATGGCCGCCTGCGGCGAGGCGCCGCTGCGCAATTCTTCACGCACGCGTTCGTTGATCAGCACGTTCGAATCGATGGCCATGCCCAGGGCCAGCGCCATGGCCGCCATGCCGGGCAGCGTCAGGGTGGCCTGCAGCATCGACAGCACCGCCACCAGCAGCAGCAGGTTGACGGCCAGCGCCAGCCCGGAGAACAGGCCGAACAGCATGTAGTAGATGCCCATGAAGGCCACGATGGCGGCGAAGCCCCAGGCCACGCTGTGGAAACCCTTGGCGATGTTCTCGGCGCCCAGGGTCGGGCCGATGGTCATCTCCTCGATGATCTCCATCGGCGCAGCCAGCGAGCCGGCGCGCAGCAGCAGCGCCACGTCGTTGGCTTCCTTGGTGGTCATGCGGCCGGAGATCTGCACCCGGCCGCCGCCGATCTCGCTGCGGATCACCGGCGCCGTCACGACCTCGCCCTTGCCCTTCTCGAACAGCAGGATGGCCATGCGCTTGCCGACGTTCTCGCGCGTCACGTCGCGGAAGATGCGCGCGCCCTTGGCGTCCAGCGTCAGGTGCACCGCCGGCTCCTGGGTCTGGCTGTCGAAGCCGGCCTGGGCGTCGGTAAGGTTCTCGCCGGTGAGGATCACCTGCTTCTTCACGATCACCGGGCGGCCTTCGCGGTCCATGTAGCGCTCGGCGCCGAACGGCACGGGGCCGGTGCCGACCTCGGCGGCGCGGCCCTCGGTGCTCTCGTCGACCATCCGCACTTCCAGAGTCGCCGTGCGGCCGAGGATGTCCTTGGCGCGCGAGGTGTCCTGCACGCCGGGCAGCTGCACCACGATGCGGTCGGCGCCCTGCTGCTGGATGATCGGCTCGGCCACGCCCAGCTCGTTGATCCGGTTGTGCAGGGTGACCATGTTCTGCTTGAGCGCCTGGTCCTGCACCCGGCGCGCGGCCTCGGGCTTGATCGTCGCCGTCAGGACCGTCGTGTCGCCCTCGGCCTTCTCCGCCACCACCAGGTCGGGGAACTGGTCGGCGATGACGTTGCGGCCGGCGCGCAGCGCCTCGGGGTCGCGGAAGCGCACTTCCACGGCCTGGCCGTTGCGGCTGATGCCGGCGTGGCGCACGTTCTTCTCGCGCAGCATGCTGCGCAGGTCGCCGGCGAAGGACTCGGCCTTCTGGGTCAGCGCCGCCTGCATGTCCACCTGCAGCATGAAGTGCAC